>DAORCZ010000070.1:0-10129 GCA_035345735.1 Pseudomonadota bacterium
CTACACCTGGCGCGGCCTGACGCTGGGCACCAACATCGTCTTCTTCAGCGGCGCGCCCGTCACTCGCCTGTACCTGGCCCAAAACGGCTACGTCGTGCGCAACGGCTGGCGTGGCGTCGATCCCAACGCCGACCCCAACGACGTCCGCAAGTGGACCGAGCTACGCACCCCCGACACCCTCGGCATCGACGTGCGAGCCCAGTACGACATCCTCGATCCCTTCCGCAGCCGCGTCGGCAATCATCGCCTGTCGTTCATCGTCGACGTCTTCAACGCCCTCGATCTGTCGGTCCCTACCGCCTTCGAGACCAACAACGCCACCACCTACGGCACCGTCTCGAACCGCCAGCTTCCCCTCCGCGTCCAGCTCGGCGCCCGCTACCAGTACTAATCAGGCCCCTGCGCTGCGACGGCCCGACTCGCTCCCGCGGCACGGGCCGGCCGGGCCCTTTGTTCGACCTCTCGACGAGGCAGAGGCTCGAAACGCTTCGCTAGAACTCGACGACGGTGCGGATCGACGTACCGGCGTGCATGAGGTCGAAGGCTTCGTTGATGCGCTCCAGCGGGAGCTTGTGCGTGATCATCGGGTCGATCTCGATCTTCTTGTCCATGTACCAGTCGACCAGGCGCGGGACGTCGGTGCGGCCGCGCGCGCCGCCGAATGCCGTGCCTTTCCAGACGCGGCCGGTGACTAGCTGGAAGGGGCGCGTGGCGATCTCTTGGCCGGCGCCGGCGACGCCGATGATGACTGAGACGCCCCAGCCGCGATGGCAGCACTCCAGCGCCTGGCGCATCAGCTTGACGTTGCCGACGCACTCGAAGCTGTAGTCGGCACCGCCGCCGGTTAGCTCGACAAGGTGCGCGACGAGATCGCCTTTGATCTCGCTGGGATTCACAAAGTGGGTCAGGCCGAAGCGGCGGGCCATCGCCTCGCGGCCGGGGTTGATGTCGACGCCGATGATCTTGTCGGCCCCGACCATGCGCGCGCCCTGCACGACGTTCAGCCCGATGCCGCCCAGGCCGAAGACGACGACGTTGGCCCCGGCTTCTACCCCGGCGGTGAATAGCACCGCGCCGAGGCCGGTGGTGACGCCGCAGCCGAGGTAGCAGATCTTGTCGAAGGGCGCGTCACGCCGCACCTTGGCGAGCGCGATCTCGGGCAGCACGGTGTGATTGGCAAACGTCGAGCAGCCCATGTAGTGATGCACCGGCTTGCCGCCGATCGAAAAACGGCTGGTGCCGTCGGGCATCAGGCCCTTGCCCTGCGTGGCGCGGATGGCGGTGCAGAGGTTGGTCTTGCGCGACAGGCACGACTTGCAGGCGCGGCACTCGGGCGTGTAGAGCGGAATGACGTGGTCGCCCGGGGCGAGCGAGCTGACACCGGGACCGACCTCGCGGACGATGCCCGCGCCTTCGTGGCCAAAGATCACCGGGAACAGGCCCTCGGGATCGGCGCCGGAGCGCGTGAACTCGTCGGTGTGGCAGACGCCGGTGGCCTTGATCTCGACCAGGACTTCACCAGCTTTGGGGCCGGCTAGCTCAACCTCTTCGATGACCAGCGGCTTTCCGGCTTCGTAGGCAACTGCGGCTCGGGTGCGCATGCGATGACCTCCGCGGGCACGGTATCGCATCGCTTCCACTCGGCGCAGACAAAACGCCATGGTCATCCGCCGACTCGTACGTACAATGCGGCCCCCCCCCGAGGCCGTGCCGGCCGGTCTTCATCTCGGCGCACGCCTCCCGTCGCAATCCTCAGCTCGGAGGTGTGGTTTTGGCAATGTCTCCCCCGGTCCTAGCCCGTCGCGCGACCCCGCTTTTGCGGACGCTGTCTGCCCTGTCGCTGGCCGCCGCGTTGACCGCCGCGTGCACCGGTCCCAACCCCGATGCCATCGATCCGGAAGCGGTCGCCCCCGACGGCGACCCTCGCCAGGAAGACGGACGACGACTCGATCTTGCGAACCCCGCACCCGCCGACGCCGGTCTGCCGGATGCCGCGACACCGCTGGATGCCGCCAGCCCGCCCGACGCCAGCGTGCCGCCTAGCTGCCGGCCTGCTGTGACGGTGGCGGTACCGGTCCCGCTCGCCGAGATCCGCGGCATGACGCCGCTGAAGATCGCCGTGACCGCGACCGATGCCGGAGGGGCCAGTGAGCCGCATCCGCTGAAAATTGAGCTGGTCAAGGCCGACGGCACATCGCTAAAGAAGCTGTTCGATGGCATGGCTCCTCTGGGGGCGCAGACCGTGGACTTTGTGCCGGGGATGGACGCGGGGCTGCCGACCGGCGCGGTCAAGGTGCAGGCCGAGATCGGCTGCCCGACAAGCTTCCCCGTGGTGACCGCGCGAGCCGAGGCTGAGCTGACCCTGCTGCGGCTGGGTGCGACGCAGATCCTGGTCAAGGGCGGCAGCGGGGGCGGGCGAGTGCCGCTCATGTATCACGCGGTCAACAAGCGCAGCGGCAACTACTTTCCCGTGCCCGCGACCCTGCCGACAAGCTCGCTGCGCGTGCCGATGACCGAGCCTGAGCTCGATCTCCCCGACGGAAAACCGCGCCCTTGGCCCGACAAGCCGTGGGCCGATCTGGCCTCGCCGCCGGTCGATGCCATGGGTGCGGTCATCGAGACAGGCAGCACACTGCCGGTGTCGCTGGTCGTCGATAGCAAGCCGGATCTGGTATTCACCGTCGGCAAGACCGCCGCGGCGATGACCGGTAGCCAGCCGACCGGCCTTGCCACCATGGGCTTGCCGAGCATCCGCCTGGTGGTCGAGAGCGTGCCGGGTAGCGATGCCGGTCTGGTGCGCGAAGGCGGTCAGGCCACGGTGCGGCTGGCGGCGACCCCGGTGCCCAACATCGGACGCTTCGACGCCGACCTGCGCTGGCACTTCGAGTGGAAGCGCCCCGACGGTACGTACGCCCCGATCGTCGACACCGATCAGACGGTCAAGCTGCGCTACTACGGCGTGCTCGGCAACGAGCAGGGCACGGCCGCACCCGACCTGCCCTGGGTGGCGGTGGTCGATGAAGCGACAGGCGCAATCGCTGGGGCGGCGCGCGATGCAGCGGGGGCCCGCACCCGGCTGGTCGAGTACGTCTACGAAAAGATGGCGCTGACCTATGACCGACGGGCCGGCGCCTCGGCGTACACCCGCTACTCAGGCAGCACGGGCTGGGAGACCGCGTCATTTTCGCTCGGCGAGTTCCTCAAGCGCTCGCGCGGCAAGGTGGTCAACTGCAGCGACTGCGCCAGCATCCTTTCGACCTACACCAACATGATCGGCGCCAGGCTGCACTACGCGATCATCGGCTGGAACTTCAAGCTCAACCCCATCCTGGGCATCGGTGCGACGATGTTTGGCTCGCCCTTCGACAGCGGTCGGCTGGGCTTTAGCTATCACGCCGTCACCACGCCCGACGCGACGATGACCATCAACGATGCCACGCTCGCAGTCGATGGCGATATGGACCCGACGATGGCGCCACACACCAAGCTCCTCGTGCAGGATCTGACGGGCGTCGACTACCTGCTGCGCCTGTCGCCGACCGCCGGCACGACCACCCCCATCTACCAGCACAAGGACCAGATCACCCATGCGCGCTAGACCTTGCTCACGGCGCACGTTTGCGCTGCTCACTGCTCTGCTCCTAGGCGCTGGCCCGGTCGCTGCGGGCCCTCGGGGGACGACGACGACGCCCAGCCTCGAAGTCGAGTTCCGCGCCACGTATCCCAATGACGCGCCCTCGTCCCTGACGCGGCTGGCCGGCGTCGCCCTCGATCGTCTGGTCCTGCCTGGCCTGCAGCAGAGCGCACGCAGCGACGAAGCGGCTGAAGAGGGCGGCGTGGTCCTCAGCTATGCCGATCGCGGCGGCAACGTCCGGGTGGTTGTCCACGTCGCGGTGCTGCCGGATGTTGGCCTGGCGCGGCGCATCCTCGATGAACAGCTTCGCGGCGTGTCGCAGCCACTCGTGCGGGCGCTCGATCCGCTGCTCGGCGATCTGGCCTGGGCCGATGACGGCGGTCGCGGGGCGGGACTGGTCCTGGCGACGCAGGCCAACCTTGCTTATGGCGTCCACGTGCTGGATGCCGGATCCGATCTGCCGAGCGCCGCCAGCATCGCCGGCCAGCTTCGTCTAGCCATGGTGCCCGGCCAGCCGAGCCCCCCGCAGGTCCGTCTGTCGATGCCGCCGGTGATCGACGCGAAAAGTGGCGCGGAGCTGCGCGTGTACGTCCCTTCTGGACTGCCTTATCAGCTTCGCGCAAGCGGAGCCTACATCGCGCGGGGGGCGCAGGGTCCGCTGGTGCGACCGTTTGGGCGTGGCCAGGTGACCGTCTACGCCACCGCGGTCAACGACTTGGGCTACGTCACCGTCGTCAGCCAGACTGCCCGCGCCGAATAGCGACGGCGATAGCCGGGCCTAAAGGCTCACGAAGAGCGCTCGCAGTCGCCGCAAGGCGCGCGGATCGATGCAGTAGCAGGCCCGGTGTCCGCAGTCCGACTCGCCGTGATCGCGCACCAGCCCTGCCTCGCGCAGTACGCTCAGGTGCTCGGACAGCGTCGAGGGAGCGATGCCCAGCTGCTCGGCGAGCTCGGACAGCGCCCGACCCTCTTTTTGCAGGAGCAGGCGCAAGACACGCACTCGCGTGGCCTGCCCCAGCGCCTTGCCGTAGGCCGCCAGATCGGCAATTGCCGTCGGGCCATCGAGCGGACGAAGATCCGGCTCAGGGCTCTCTGGCTGGCAGCACGAGGCTCTTCTGCCCGCGCGCCGCTGTCGCAAGGCCGCTGCCTCTAGTCGAGACGACTGCATGCTCTTTCGTGTGCGTGCATAAGGAAGGGGATCCAAGTCGGACGGGGTGACGCTGTGCAGAGCAACGGCCCGGGTTGCCCGTCGGTGGCCGACGGATGGGCTTCAGTCCGACGAATCTAGCAAACCTTCGGCGTGGTCGGAACCGCTTCCTAGCCACTGCCTAGCCGCCGACGAGCCGCCCCGCGCCTGGCTCTGGGCACCGGCGGCGCCTGGCAGCCCAGTCGAGGATCGTAGGCTGCGGTCGAAAAACCGGCGAAAATGATCGGCGTCATGGCCAGCCATCGCGCACTCTTCGCCGTGCTCATCAGCGGGAGCTTGAGCCTGCTAGAGCGCTCCTCAGCGAGTCAGCCAGCACCGAGTTTTCCACCGCTTACCGACGGCACGACGCTGAACTACCGTCAGAAGCTGACCGGCCTTCTGCCCTCGCCCGGTCGCGAGCTGCGCTGGTCGCTGAGCGTGCGTGGAAAGACGGTGCAGCTCGACGCGCGGGTTCGCAGCTGCCCCCCGCCCCCGCTTGGCAAGGGCGGCCCTGCCCTGCCCTGCACGCAGGCCTTCGGCAAGCCGCTCGTCAGCTACCGTGGTCGCCTGGATCGCCGGCCCTATGGCCTCGATCTGTGGGTCAGCACCGAACAACCAAGCGAGGGCTTCCCATCAGAGCTCACGCTGCACTGCCTGCGCAGTGTGATTGGCGTCTTGCCGGCCGGCGCCAGCCTGTTGCCCGGCGATGCCTGCAAAGGCGATGGCCCGCCTCCACGCTGGCAACCCGCGACCCCGCGTGACGTCGCGGTCTGGCACTGCGCGGTCAAAGACGAGTCGGGCGGCCCCTGGAATGGCTACCAAGTCGTCGGCCCGCTGGTCTTTGCCGCCGGAGCCGGGGTCGAGTGGATCTACGTCAACAACGACTGCGCCGGCCAAGAGGGCGCATTCCGCTTGCCCTCCGAAGGTAGCTAGGTCTCGTCGCCGGGCCGGCATGCGAATTGACAGCGGGTCGTCCTGCGCATACGACGATTACTCGCTCTGGAATCGCCGTGGCTGGCCATAGGCCGCAGAGAAACCCATTCTGCACCGAGGCTGACCACCCCCTTCCGGCGAACTTAAACGCTTAGCTTTGGAGGTTCCTATGTTGAAAACGAGTCGGTCGGTGGTGAGCGCGCTGTGTGGTTTCCTTTTGCTCGCGGCGGGGGTGGGCTGTACGCGCGTGACGTTCAAAGACAGCGTCGATTTGACGCTCGATTTTGCGCCCCTCGTAGGGCCCTCGGACCTGCTGCACACGCCCTATGTCGAGGGCAGCAGCATGCTGATCTACGTCGATAGCACCGACGATAACGAGCGCTACACCGACTGGTATCTAAGCAGCAGCGACCCCACCATCTTTGCGCTGGAGGCGCTGCAGCCGCAGAAGGGCTACGCCTTCGCCAAAGGCCGCGCGCTGCGGCCCGGACAGGTGACGCTGACCGTCAGCACAGCGGCTGGCAGCGTCATCGCCACCGACGTTGTCGATGTGCAGCGCCCCGACGAAGTGCGGCTGCTCTCGCACGGCCTGCTCCTTGTCGATCGCACGGACGAAGAAGCCCGCGTCAGCGATCTGCACGTCGTGACCGGCGGCACCGGCACCTATCTGGCACGCTACTTCCGCGGCGGACAGCCGCTCTACGGCAACGGCGCGCTGGGCGCAACCACCGATGCCGGAGCCAGCGCCAGCGTCGCCAAGAGCTTCCTCTTTGAAGATCGCGACTGGCTGCAGGTCTCGCCCAGCGATGACAAGCCGCACAGCGTCACCCTGCAAATCAACGGCACACCGCTGACCAGCGTGCCGCTTACAACCGTGCCACGAGGCGATGTCAGCAGCATCCGCATCCTCGGCCAAGACGAGAGTCGCGCCCGCAAAGATCAGCAGCTTGTCGCCTTCGCGCTGGCCAGCGACCGCGCCGGCCAGGCGGTGTACGGCGTCGAATATCAGTGGCAGCTGGGCAGCACCACGCAGCCCGGGCTCGGCGATCTGTTTCGCTATCCCTACGACCCCAGCCGCCCGCAGATGCTGACCGCGCGCACCGACGCCGCCACTGGACAGATGATGGCGCAAGCGATGATCCACGCCTCGCGCGGCTTCGTCGATTCAACGAACCGCGTCGGCTGCCGCAGCGTCCCCGGCCAGGGCGGCAGCGACCGTCCGTGGCTGTTCTGGCTCAGCCTGCTGCCTGCCGCCTCGCTGCTGCGGCGGCGGCGACGGCTGGTCTGACGGCACGTACGCGTCCATCGCCCCCTCGCCGCGGGTCGGGGGCAGGCTGTGACGTCGATGCTAGGGGGAGGATGAATAGGCAGCGAAGGAGGGGGAAGGCGGCACCACGTCCCGGCCTGGGCCCGTGCTGCGTCGGGCCCGTGTCGCACGGGCACCGACTCGCTGCGGAGCTAGGCCGCCCGGCGACGGCGCAGCGTAGCCAGCGACAGCAGGAGCCCGAGGGCGAAGAAGATGGGCGTGGGGCTGCCGTGGCTCGACGGGCCAGCGCTAGAGCAGGTAAAGCCGCCGCCGGTCAGACGGAACGACTGCGAGGTGGCGATGTTGTTCTTGGCCACCGGGTCGTCGTTGTTGCTGGCGCCGATGGTGGCGCGGGTGATCGGTACGGCGTTGCCATCGGTCTTCGGCAGCCGGACCCGCAGCGTCAGATCCGGCGCGGTCATGCCCGAGCCGATGGAGTCGCGCGTGCACAAAAAGACATTGGCGTCGCGCGTGCAACTCCAGCCCGAGCCGCTCGGGCCATCGACAAGCTCTGAGCCGGGCGGCGTCACCACCGTCACGACGGGGTTTAGCACCCCATCCGGACCGTTGTTCTTGGCGACGACGGTGTACGTCACCTCGGTTCCAGGGTTGGGCGCACCGGGCTCTGACGTGATGCGCACATCCAGATCCGAGTTGGTCTTGGGATTGATGCCGACATCGACCGCCGCGTAGTTGTTCGTCAGATCGGTATCCTCCGTCGAGGGCGAGCTGACCACGCCGGCCACCACACCCGGATCCTTGCCCATCATGCTCGGCACCGGCGTGTTCGCCTTGATGGTGATCGGCGGCGCATCGCCCGGCTGCAGCGTCGAGTTGAAGTAGCAGGTGAAGCTGTAGCCGCTCTGCATGCAGGACCAGGTCATGCCCGTCGCTGGCTGGGTGATGGTGCTGCCGGCCGGCACGGTGAAGGTGACGCTAGGGAACTGCGAAGCCGCCGGGCCGTTGTTCTTGGCCTGCAGCGTGTAGGTGATCTCGGTCCCCGCTCCCGCGATGACCGGCGACTTGGCGATCGTCAGCGCCAGATCGGTCTTCGACACCGGCGAGGTCGGCCGCTTGTCGACCACCGCTGTGTTGTTGCCAGGCACCGGGTCCTGGTTGCTGGGCGCATCGATCACCAGCGACACATCCGGGGTCACCGAGCTGATATCCACCGTCGGGTAGCGCACCTTGATGCTGATCGGCGGGGCATCGCCCTTGGCCAGCGGGCCGCGGGTGCAGATCACCGTCGTGCCATCCTGCGTGCAGCTCCAGCCATCGCCCTGGGCCGGCTGCGTCACCACGCCACCCGGCGGCAGGTTGAAGACCACCGCTGGGTTCTGGACGACGTCGGGACCGCGGTTGGTGGCCACGCCGGTGTAGGTGACGGTGTCGCCGGGCTTGGGCGACGGGATGTCGGCCGTGATGCGCACCGACAGATCCGAGTTCGTCGTCGGAAGGCCAGCGGCCACCGGCTGACCATCGGTGTTGTTGCCCAGGTTGGGATCGCTCGTCGCGGGCGAGCTGACCACGCCGATCACCGCTCCCGGATTGCTGGCGGCCGGCGAGATCACCTTGACGATGATCGCCGGGGCCGGCCCGACGGCAAGCGGCCCGGTGATGCAGGTGTACGAGGCCACCGCCAGCGAGCACGACCAGCCGTTGCCTGTCGCCCCCTGCGTGATCAGCGTGCCCGGCGGCAGGCTAAAGCTGACCGTCGCCGGCGCCGAAGTCTGCGGCCCCAGGTTCTTCACCTGGAACGTATACGTAGCTTCCGCGCCCGGCCCGGCCGTGCTCGGATTTTTACTTACCGTCAGCGCCAGGTCGGCGACTGGCGTCGGCTTCTTCGCTCCGACATCGACCGTCGCGGTGTTGTTGCTGGGGCTAGGGTCGATGCTGCCCATCGACGAGACCATGCCCGTCACCTGCGGCGTCGGCTGGCCAGGAGTATCGTTGGGCGTCTTGAACTTCACGCTCAGCGGCGGCGCCGTCTGCCCCGACGGCAGGTCCATCTTCAGCACGCAGGTGTAGGTCAGGCCCTCGCTATTGCAGCTCCACTGCGCCGTAGTGTCGCCGGGAGGAGGCGGCGGCTGGGTCACCGCGCTGCCCGGTGGAATGCTGAGGATCACCGCCGGACGCTGCGCGCCATCCGGGCCGTTGTTCTTCACTGTCGCGGTCAGCGTCGTCTCGGTGCCGGGCGGGGGTGCGTCGGGCTGCTTGGTCAGCGTGATCTCCAGATCCGACTTGGGAATCGTCACCACCGCGCCCTGGATCGGCACCATCCCGGTGCCGGTGTTGTTGGCCGGCATCAGATCGACATAGCCCGGCGGCGGCTGCGCCGTCACCGACAGGTTCAGCGTGGGCGAGGGGCTCATCGCCGGGACCTTGGCGCGAACGTTAAACGTCAGCGTTCCGCCCACCGGCAGATCAACAAGCTGCGGCAGCGCGCCGGTGCCCGAGGTCGTGCCGTTCGGGCATACCGCACCGCCCATGCCGCTGCACATCCAGCTCACGTCCGTCGAAGCGACGCCAGCCGGCAAGGTGGTCTGGATCTCGGCGGCGTTGGCGAGGTTTTCGCCCTTGTTCGTCACCGTCACCGTGAAGTCAGCGTTGCTCATCGGCGGCACTGGGTTTGTGCCCGCCGTCATCTTGACCTCGATGTCCGAGGGCACGCACAGCGGGTAGTAGCTGGGCAGGCCCGACACGCTGGGCTGACGCGGCAGCGTCACCACCCGGCCATCGTTGCCCTTGGTCGCGCCGTTCACCGGGAACTTGGCCATCGTCGAAGCCGCAGAGGTACCGGCCGGCCCGCCCTTGACCGAGGTTGTGGGCACGCCGCCGGTGACGTAGGCAATGAGGCCGCCGCTGCCACCGCCACCTGGACCATCAGCTTCCGCCGCATCCGTCGGTTCGCGCTTCTGGCTGCCACCGTATCCACCGTTGGCGGTCAGGCGCAGATCGGCAGGAAGCGGAGCCGCCGACAGCAAGAAGATGGTGCCACCGCCGCCGGCTCCGCCCGCGCCATCGTTGTGCGAGTTCGCGGTGTCGCCACCGTCGCCGCCGTTGGCGGTGA
>DAORCZ010000070.1:10229-14210 GCA_035345735.1 Pseudomonadota bacterium
GCGCCATCGTTGTGCGAGTTCGCGGTGTCGCCACCGTCGCCGCCGTTGGCGGTGATGATGCCCGTGCCCGGGCCAGGCACGGCGACGCTGCCGGTGACAATGAACACCAAGCCACCGCCGTTGCCACCGATGCCGCCCGAGTTGTTGTCTTGGTCGCCCGCGCCACCGCCGCCGCCCAGGAACACCTGGAAGCCCAGGTTGGGGCTCAGCGGCCGGCCACCCAGACCCCCGACATCCTGGCGCTTGTCCCCGCCCCACTTGTCCAAGCTCGGTCCATCGACGGTCGGGTCGGTAAAGACGCCGGCCGCCGGACGCGAGAAGGTGTGCCCACCGCGGCCACCGCCGATCGAGCTCGTCGGCTTGTTGCCGTTGTCCTTGTAGGCCTGCTCAAGCGGCCAGGCCATGCCGGCGCCGACGGCCAATAGATCCATGACGCCCTGACCCGTCCACATCATCATCGGGTCGCCACCGCCGGCGCCACCGCCGCCGCCAGCGTTGTGGGCATTGCCACCGCCGCCGCCATTGGCGACCGCGCCGCGGCCATACTTGCCCATGAAGTTGGTCTGATAGTCGTCCTGCGAGCCGGCGATGCTCTCACCCTTTTCCGCGCCCTGCATGCCGTCGGTGGTGCGGGCGGTGGTCACCTTCGGGCTGCCAGCGGTATTCGACATCGCATCGGTCTTGCCACCGCGGAAGCCCTGGGCCGTGGCATCGATGTTGCCCGCAATCGTCAGCTTGCCCTGGACGTGCAGCGCAACGACGCCGCCGACCTTGCCGTCCCAGGCCTTGGCCACCACCGAGGCACCGGCCTGCACCGTCAGGTTCGCGAACTGCGGGATGCGAATCGCCTGCCCGCCAGCCGGAGCGCGGTAGTCGTTCTTGACGCCGCCGCAGGTGCCGGTGGTGATGATGTTGCCAGCGACGCTGTCGACGACCACGACCTCGTAGTAGCCGGCGCCGTTGAGCGCCGTGACGTTGCCGTAAAGCTTCGGATCATCGGTGGTGTCGATGGCCGCGCCCTGCGGCTGATACAGCATCACCAGATCGCCCTTCTTCAAGGGCATGCCGTTTACCGGGTTATTCAGGTCGGCAATGTTGGTGACGGTGATGGTGTTGGCCCCCGGCGCCACCGAGACACCGAGCTGACCGTAGCTATTCAGCACGGTGTTGGCGGCAGTGACCGTGAAGTCACCGTCTTGGCCGGCCAGCGCCTGTCCAATGCGACCCAGGCTGGGCGCCGACTCGCCCGTCGTCCCCGGCTTCGAGCCAGGGCTTGTGGGCGAATCGGTGCCTTCATGGATCGCGCAGCTCGCCAGGGTCAAAAAGCCGACCAGCGTGCGCAGACGAGCCGCGCGTCGCAGGGAAGACTTCGCACGAGGCGTGTCACGTAAGGTCTGCATAGTCTCTCCTAACCTACTTGCCCTTCTTGGGGTTCTTCGCGCCGCCCTTGGCACCGCCGGCCGCTGGACGCTTGACCGCTGGCTTCTGCGCCGCTGGCGAGTCGTCGCTCTGATCCGGCGAGACCGGCACTTCGACCTGGCTGGCATCCAGCGACTTGACGCTGCCCGACTGCGGCGGATCGATGATCACGAACTCGACGCGGCGGTTTCTCTCCCGCCCCTGCGGCGTGTCGTTGGTGGCAATCGGTCGCCACGGGCCAAAGCCCAGCGACTGCAACCGCGACTCTTCGACACCGTGCTCGATCAGCCAGCGCTTGACGCTGCGCGCCCGACGCTCCGACAGATCGCGGTTCATCTCGGGCGAGCCGCGGTTGTCGGTGTGGCCTTCGATCGACACCTTCTTGATCTCCGGCGAGGCCTTGATCACGTCGGCCACCGACTGCAGGACGGGATAGCTCTCCTGCAGGATGATGTCCTTGTTGGTGGCGAAGAACACCGGCTTGACGATGGCGATCTTGCCTTCCTTGAACTCGACCAGGCTGGGGCAGCCGTTCTTCGCCGGATCGACGTTGGGCACACCGGCCTTGTCGGGGCAGGCATCCTGCGAGTCGGGGATCTTGTCGCTGTCGCGATCCTTGTCCACCCACGGGCAGCCCAGCTTGTTCGGATCCGGTCGCGCGCCCTTCGGTTCGTCGGGGCACTGATCCTGCGGATCGACCACGCCGTCGTTGTCGCGATCCGGCGTCGGGCAGCCGGGCTTGTCGGGATCGGGGAAGGTGCCCTTGTGCACGTCGGGGCACTGGTCTTCGCTGTCCAGGAAGCCGTCGCCGTCGCGATCTTTATCGACCTGCGGGCAGCCGGGCTTCTCGGGATCCGGACGCAGACCCTGCGGCGTATCCGGGCAGCGATCATCGATGTCGAAGATGCCGTCGGCGTCGCGGTCGCGCAGCGGGCAGCCCAGCTTGTTGGGATCGGGACGCACCCCCGCCGGCTCATCCGGGCACTGATCGAGCTTGTCGACAATGCGGTCGCGGTCGCGATCCGGGCAGCCATTCGTCGCCGGATCGAGCGTGCGCAGGCCCGGCTGATCCGGGCAGGCATCCTGCGCATCGGCGACGCCGTCGTTGTCGCGGTCGGCCGGACGCTCCGGTTCCAGGTCGCGGATCGGCGCATAGGCCAGACGGAACAGCGCGCGACCATCGGGCGTACCCGGCGTCCGCAGCGTGCCCAGCCCACCCGCCAAGCCTAGCTGCACCACCTTGGCGATGTTGTAGTGCAGGCCCAGCAAGATCTCGAGGCTGGTGAAGTCCTTGGCGAACGGCTTGACCTGCACCTCGTCATTGCCCAGCACCGCCGTCGACAGGATCGCTTCCGGCACGATGGCGAAGCGCTTATCGACGCTGGCGTAGCCAATGGCAAAGCCCAGCTGCAGCTCTGATCCGACCGAGCTACCCGTCGGATCGGCGTCGCCCAAGCGAGCCGGCGAGCGATAGAGGAACCCGCCGGTGAACGACCAGAAGATCGAGCTGGCAATGCCGCCCAAGACCAGCTTGGGCATGATGCGGAACGCCGAGTCGCTGGAGGTCGGGGACACCACCGCCGACTGCGTGAACTGGCGCAGCGGCACCCAGCCCTGCACCCCCAAGCTCAGCGAGGCTCCGCTGCGATACGGCTGACCAGCCACGCGCAGCATCAGGCCGACCCGCGGATCGCCCAGCACCACGCCCGTCGTCGGCTTGACCCCCGCCGCCTCGGTGCCGCGCTCCAGGAACGTCACCGGCAGCGAGGCCGTAATCAGCACGCGATCCAAGAAGGAAAACGCCAGGTCGGCATGCCCCAAAAGCTGATGGGCGATGACCGCCTGCGAGGGCTCGACCTTGTCGCCGATCACCGGCCCGTACTGCAGCGGGTTGTGGCCGTAGTTGAGCGTGATGCCGCCGGCAAAATAGCGCGTCGACGAATACCAGGGGTGATCGACCCAGAAGGACCACTCGCCCGCCGCCGTTGGCTCATAGCGGTTGAGCGTGAAGCCCTGCTGTGTCGTGGTCTGGGCCGCGACGGGGGCACTGTAGCCAAGGGCGATCGCGCCACATAGGCCCGCAGTCGTTAGCAGCCTCTGCACTTTTCTTCTCTGTCGCACGAGAATCCTCCGCGAGGGATCGGTCATCAAGGCACGCGGCCGTCCTGGGACAAGGTAAACAACCCAGGGCTTATGTCCGAGACCCCAAAAGGGTCATGTTCGCTAGCGTACCCCGCTTAGTTAGCGAAGAGAATCGACTTTTGCGGGCCAGCCGCTTCTAACCCCGCGCAAAGTCGAAAAAATTGCCGGCAGAGACAAAAAACCGCCCGTCGATTGGCCGTCGTTTTGACCGTCTTTGACCGTTGACCCGCGGCCCGCGCGCTTCCTAGGATGCCGGCTTCCTATCCTCTTTTCCGCGTCGGAGAAGGGGTCCTAGCAAACCCATCCATAGGAGATTCGAACATGAGCGAACAACACAAAGATGGCGTGGTGTGCTCCTCCGGCAGCCCGCGCAGCGAGTGGGCTCCCCGCAGCCCCTGGGCCCCCCGCTGGGCTCCCCGC
>DAORCZ010000070.1:14310-16121 GCA_035345735.1 Pseudomonadota bacterium
CCCCGCTGGGCTCCCCGCAGCGAGTGGGCTCCGCGTAGCCCCTGGGCTCCCCGCGCGCTCGGTACCGTGAAGCGACTGGGCGTGGTCAGCCTGCTCGCGCTCGCCCTCGGCGCCGTCGCCTGCGGTCCCAAGGCGGGCAGCACCGGTGACAAGCCGACCACGACCCAGGGTGCCCCACCGGCCGGTGGCGGAGCGGGTGGCACGGGCGGTGGCGACACCAGCACCCCGCCGACCGGCACGCCGACCTCGCCCGGCACCGCCCCAGGCTAGTCTGGGCCCCCTCCCCTCCCCTCCCGCCTTTTCGCTCACTCCCCCGCCTCCCGCTCATCCCCGGATCGCTCAGGACAGCGCCTAGAAAATCCCCTGCAAGATGCCATCGGCGGCCTGCATGTGCGCCGCGGAATTCATGTGGTCGGCCGCGCCAGCCCGCGCCGACTGCATATCCGAAAAGTTCATCGCCTGCACATCGGCCAAAAAGCTGGTGGCATTCTGGGGATTGCAGAGCCGAGCGGCGATATCCAGCTGATCACCCGCGTTATATCCACCGCTACATAGCCGAATAGGTAGCTGTGCGCGATTGGCGCGAATTTTCCGCAGCTTATCGCGCGTATCGAAGCTTCCCATCATCAGCTTGGTTACGGTGGCCGCCGTCCCATCAATCGCTTCATCGGCCGAGTCGGCTGCCGCCTCATACGAGGTAATCATCGGGCTCTCCAAAACCAGAGCCCGGAAATATTTGCCCTTTTTCGCCTGCGTCTTCACCAGACTGGCCGCCACCGGCCCGCCCAGAGAGAAGCCATGGACGATGATATTGCCGATCTGGTATCCCTTCCCTTTTAAATATTTATACATATAGTACGCATCGTCATAGAGTCCCGATTCACTGGGAGTTCCACCTTTTCCCTTGCCTATGCTGAATTTGTCCCCGCTGCGACCGAATCCGCGATAATTGACCGCCAGAAACTTAATCCCTTGGCTGGTATAGTAATTAGCGATTGGTTCGCCATAGTCCTCGGCGGACCCACCACTGCCCGAACAGAATAAGACAATCAGCCGGCCGCGGGTCAGGGGTTGATTCAGCGCGGTCCGGGGCGTTGGATAATAAAGTCGCCCGCGGAGCGTGTTCGTTCCCGTCGAAGAAATCTCGACTTCTTCGATGGTGCCGAAGTTGCCGGTGTTCTCCAGGGTGTTGGTTGCATTGGTAATCGTCCGGCGCTCGGTCTCTGTGCCGTACAGCATGTCGACCAGACTCTTGGCGGTCTGCTCGCCGGTCAGCGCCGTCGGCAGTTTGATGCGCGCTAAGAGCTTCGTCGAGCGGCCACCGCCGACGCTCTTGCCAAATGGATAGACAGGCATGTTCCCCCCAACAATGTTGCTAAATAATCGAACTTTACGGGTTTTTCTTGATCCAATCATTCATAAAGATCGCGCTCTGCCCCCAGCCCTCGCGTAGCTGCTTTTCAGCGGTGCTCTCAATAAGACCACCGACGCCGAAAATCTTGGCTTCGATGGTGATGTCGGCGATGCGGCGGACCTTGTTGTCGCCGATGGCTTCGATGCGCATCACACCTTCATTGCGCATCTTATCGGCCAGGGCGCTGGGCTGCATCTTCCACTGCCAAATGCCCGTTGCTTTGTTGAATTTTCCTTCTTCTTGATAGCTGAAGTTTGACCCAAACAGCTTGGCGATCGGTCCGGGTACATCCATCTTCGGCGTACCGGCGGCTTTGCGGACAATTTCAGTGGCGGTGTCTTGTTGATCGATAATCCGAAAATCCGGGAATCCCAGGTGGGTTTTATAAAGCTCAATA
>DAORCZ010000071.1:0-15925 GCA_035345735.1 Pseudomonadota bacterium
GGGATGGGTCAGGTACTGCTCAACCTCGGCCGGCGACAGGCCAGGCGCACTGGTGATGATCGACACCTGCACGTTGGTGACATCGGGCACGGCATCGATCGACAGCCGGCGCAGTGCCATGCCACCAAGCACGGCGACACAGAAGGCCAGCACCAAGACCACGCCGCGCCGTCGCACGGAAAAGGCGACCAGGCGCTCAAGCAGGCTCAGGTTTGCAGCTTGGCTGTGTGTTGACTCGTGCATGGTCTACCTCAGAAGCTCGCTCTTCAGCAGGAAGCCGCCGTCGACCGCGACCTTGTCGCCGGCCGCAACACCGCTGCGCACCTCGACCAGGCCACCGCCCGACGCCCCTAGCTCCACCGCGCGCTTGGCGAAGCCGCCGCCCTCTTGCACAAAGACCAGCGGCCGGCCCTCGACGGTCAGCACCGCTTTGCGCGGCACCGCCAGCACCTCGCTGCGCACGCGGCTGGGATCGCCCTGCAGCGTCGCGGTGACGAACTGGCCGGGACGAAACAGGCCCTCTTGGTTGTCGAACTCGATGCGCACCGGCGCCGTTCGCGTCTTTTCATCGATGACCTGACCGACGTAGGCGACGCGAGCCGGGAAGCTCTTGCCGGGGTAGACCTCGGTGCGAATCTCGGCGCGCTGATCGGCGTGCACATAGGGCAGATCTTTTTCGAACAGATCGAGCTGCACCCACAGCTGGCTGAGGTTGGCGACTGAAAACGCATCGGTCGCTGGCTGCACCGACTGCCCCAGCGAGATGCTGCGCGCGATGATCGTGCCGTCGATCGGGCTGTACAAAGGCACGATGCCGGCGCGCTCTTCATTGATCTGCTTGATGTCGACCTGGCGCAGGCCCAAGGCGCGCAGGCGCTGGGTGGCGGCGGCAAGCTGCGCCTGCTCGGTGATCGCGGCTGCCTCGGCCAGCTCGCGCTCGCGCTCGGACGACACTTTGCGCTCGGCTAGCTCGCGCTCGCGCCGCAGGTTGGCCTGCGCCGCCAGCGAGGTGGCGCGCGCCGTCAGATACGCGGCCTGCGCCTGCCCCACCTCAGAGCTCTCTAGCTCGGCCAGCACCTGCCCAGCGCGCACGCGATCGCCGACCTGCGACTTGATCGACACGATGCGCCCGGCGATCAGCGGCCCGATCTGCGCGTGATAGTTGGGGGCCAGATCCACCGAGCCAACGACCTCGACATCGCGGGCCAGGCGCTGGCGCTGCACCTCGACCACCTCGATCTGGTTCTTGCGCAGGGCATCGGCGGGCAGGACGAGCGTGCTTTTTCCGTCGCTGTTCGTCGCCGGCTTGGCGCTGTCGGCAGGCGGCTTGGGTGCGCCATCCGGTGCGCTGCCAGCGCGTGGAAACAAAAGGCCCAGGCCAATTCCAGCCGCGGCGACGACGACAAACGGCAGGATGCGGGCGAGCTTGCTTGGGACCGTGCTCATGGCGTACCTCGCGAAGCGGCCGACCCTGAAGGGGCCGCTTGGGCTTGAGTGAACAGCGACTCACCGACGGCGCGCTCTAGGCTGATGGCTGACAGCCACAGCTGCTCTAGCATCAGCAGATAGCGCGTGCGCACCTCGGCCTGCTCGCGCAGGGCGGTGATGACGCGAAACAGATCAAACTTACCGGCCTGCCAGCCGCGACGCAGAAGGTCGACGTTGCGCTCGGCCGGCGGTACCGCATCGCGCAGAAAGGCATCGACCTGGCTGCGACGCAGGCTCAGCGTCGCGACCGCCTGACCGACCTCGGCAGCGATGCGGTTTAGCAAGAGCTGCTGCTCGGCGACGCGGTTCTTTTCCGCCGCGCGCACCTGCGCCAGCCCGCCCTGGCTGCGGTTCCACAGCGGCAGTGACAGACCGACGGTGCCGCCGATGAACACCTGCCCATCCAGATCCTTCTGCCAGTCGAACGACAGCACCGGGTTGGGCACGATCTCGCGCAGCAGGCGGCGATTCTCGGCGCTCAGCACCTCTTTCTGCTTGTAGATCGCGCGCAGATCGCCGCGGGCGGCATAGGCGCGCTCGACGAGGTCGGCCAGCCGCAGGCTGTCGGGCAGCCCCGCCGGCAGGCGCGCAAGCTCCAGGCTGCTTAGGGCCAGTGCCGTGGTCGGTGGGATGGCGGTGAGCATGCGTAGCTCGGCCAGGCGCGACTCGCGCTCGACCTCGGTCTCGCGACGCTCACCGACGACCCGGCCGACCTCGATCTGCGCCAGGTTGCCCTCGATCTCGCCGGCCGCGCCCAGCTTGACGCGGGTCTGCGCCGACTCTAAGAGCTGACGCGAGATCGCCTCGCGCTCGACGGCAACTTGCACACGCTGCGCCGACAGCAGGCACTGCACATACAGGCCCTTGATCTGCGTCTCGACGCTGCGGCGGGCATAGGCGATCTGGTCGCGCTGCGCGGCACCCGCGGCGGCCACGGCATCCAGGCGAGCCCAGCGCTGACCGGCGATCTCGAAGGTCTGCTCGACGTGAAGCTGCCACTGCAGCGCCGACAGCGTCGATCCGTCGGGCTGTCGCTCGTTGCGCGGGCCAAACAGAAAAGTCGCGTAGGGGTTGCTGGGAAACCACAGCGCGGCACCGGCGCGACGCGCGTCGATGCTGCGGCCCTCGTTTTCGGCGCGCACCAGATCCGGCCCGGCGGCCATCGCTCGCGACAGCGCATCGGCCAAGCTCAGGCTGAGCGGCGCCACCTCGGCAGACTCGGCTGCCAGCGCCGGTGCTGAAGCATGCAGGCCCGCCGCAAGCGCAGCGGTCGCCAGACAGAGCGCAAGCCCCGTCGGGCGCAGTGATCGGAGCCCGGGGCACCTCGCGCTCCCTCGGGGATAGAAATCCGTCACAGAGTCACCTCCTGGCTGGGGTTGTTTGCAAGGAAGGTGCCGCTTGCGTGTCGCAAGCTGATGACCGATACGTCGAGCCCGCGGGCAACATGTTGACTCGCTAGATCTAACTCATAAATATGCTGGTTCTCTCAATATGTACTCCTGGGCGGCCAAGAGCAGCGAGAGCAGCTGAGCACTCCTGTAATCGCAGAGCAGCTCCGGGCACAGTACGCGATGCTCGCTTCGGACTAACCAGGACCGGCACGCCCCATGCTTGATCCGACCGCGTCGCGGCTGCCGACTGGGCCGCCAAGCTCCTCTATCCTCTGCGAGAATGTCAGGTCATGCAGTTTGAAGCGGTCTTCGTCACCTTGTTTGCCGTCGCCAGCGCCGTGGCCTTGGCCGCGCGCTGGCTGAAAGTCCCGTACACCGTGGCCTTGGTCGTCGCGGGCCTGGTGCTGGGAACCGTGCGCGCGATCGAGCCGCCGCACCTAACCAAAGAGCTTCTGTACGCGCTGTTCTTGCCCGGCCTGGTGTTCGAGGCGGCGTTTCATCTCGACTTCCAGAAGTTCTGGCAGAACAAGCTGGCGATTCACTCGCTGGCGGTGCCGGGGGTGGCGGCGGCGATCGGCCTGACCGCGATCCTCTTGCACCCGGTGGCCAATGCATTGCACTTCGTCGATGGGTTTTCGTTTCAGCACGCGCTGGTGTTCGCGGCGCTGATTGCGGCGACCGATCCGATCGCGGTGGTCGCACTGTTCAAGAGCCTGGGAGCGCCGAAGCGCCTGGCTGTACTGGTCGAAGGCGAGAGCCTGCTGAACGACGGCACGGCGGTGGTGTTCTTTACGCTGATCCTGGCGATGGTCAGCGGCGGATCGTCGTCGCTGGTTGGTGCCGCGATCGACTTTGTGCGCGTGGTCGGGCTGGGCACTGCGGTCGGCGTGGTCATCGGCTACGGCGCATCCAAGCTGACGCAGCGAGTCGACGATCCCATGATCGAGATCACGCTGACCACGATCGCCGCCTACGGCAGCTTCATCTTGGCCGAGCACTTTCACCTGTCGGGCGTGATCGCCACGGTCGCGGCCGGCATGCTGTGCGGCAACTATGGCGCGCGCACCGGGATGAGCCCGTCGACGCGCATCGCCGTCGAGTCGTTCTGGGAATACATCGCCTTCGCGCTGAACTCGATCGTCTTTTTGCTGATCGGCTTCGAGGTGCGGCTGAGCGGCCTGCTGGCTTCGTGGAAGCCGATCTTGGTTGCGTACCTGGCGGTGACGGTCGGACGCGCCGCGCTGATCTATCTGGCGACGCTGCTGCTGCGGCGCACGCGCGAGACGCTGCCGTGGTCGTGGGCCGCTGTGCTGACCTGGGGCGGCCTGCGCGGCGGCCTGTCGATGGTTCTGGCCTTGGCGCTGCCGCGCGACTTTCCGCATCGCGAGCTGTTGGTGACGATGACCTTCGGCGTGGTGATCCTATCGATCTTGAGCCAGGGGCTCAGCATGGGACCGCTTTTGCGACGGCTGGGGCTGGTCGGGCTGCGGGCCGAGCGACGCGATTACGAGCACGAGCGTGGCATCCTGCGCACCAAGACCGCGGCGCTGTCCGCGCTGGATCAGCTGGTCAAGGAAGGCACGGTGCACGCCGAAGCGGTGGCGCAGATTCGGGACGAATACGGTCGCCAGATCGTAGACGCCGAGCAGCGCATCAAAGACATGCACCTGCAGGCCGATGAGCTTCGCACCGAAGAGCAGCACGCGGCGCGGCGGCAGCTGCTGCTGGTGGAAAAAGACACGCTGCTTTCCGCGCTGCGCAAAGGTCACCTCAGCCAAGAGGTCCACGATGCGCTGCTCGCCGACGTCGACGCCCGCCTGCTTCAGCTCGACTCGCACTGAGCGCGTGTGGTGGAGCGGTGCAGGCAAGACAAGTGGCACTGCGGCTGCATCGCCAGGCTGCTGTCCATTGAGGACGTGCTGTTTTCCGTTCACGCAAAGGAGACCGAGATGAAGAAGCTGCTGTTGGGCTTGACTGCGCTGTTTGCTCTTTCGACCGCGGTGCCGGCGTATGCCGAGGACAAGCCCGCCGACGACAAGGCCGCGGCAGAGAAGCCTGCCAAGAAGAAGGGCAAGAAGGCGAAGAAGGGCGAAGCCAAGAAGGACGAAGCCAAGAAGGACGAAGCCAAGAAGGCGGAATAGGGCGCGGTCAGCTTGGCTGTGACGTTTTGCCAAACTGCGGCAAAATGTCACAGCTCAGTCGCTGAGGCCGTAGCGTTCCAGCTTGCGGTACAGGGTGCGACGATCGAAGCCCAGGATCTGGGCGGCCAGCGACTTGTTGCCCGCCACGACATCCAGCACGCGCAGGATGTAGCGTCGCTCGATCTCATCCATCGACACCAGCTCACTTGGATGATCGCTGGCGACCAGTACCTGCGACGGGCGGTAGTCGCGCACCCGCTCGGGCAGATCATCGACGCCGATCTGATCGTAGGCAGTCAGTGCCACCGCGCGCTCGATGCAGTTCTGCAGCTCGCGAACATTGCCCGGCCACGAATACGCCAGCAGGCGCTCTGCGGCCTTGGGGTTGAGGCGCTCGACCT
This sequence comes from Pseudomonadota bacterium, assembly GCA_035345735.1. Taxonomy (GTDB): domain Bacteria; phylum Myxococcota_A; class Polyangia; order Palsa-1104; family JAEUJZ01; genus JAEUJZ01. Next base: position 5,422 of record DAORCZ010000071.1, read on the forward strand.
TTTTGCCCAGACGCGCCGAGGCCTGATCAAGGAAATGTTGGGCGAGCACCAGCACATCGTTGCCGCGAGTGCGCAGCGGCGGCAGGCGCACCTGCACGACGTTCAGGCGGTAATACAGATCGCTGCGAAACGATCGCTCTTCGACGGCTTTTTCTAGATCTTGATGGGTGGCGGCCAGCAGGCGGACATCGATGTCGGTCTCGCTGTCGCTGCCCACCGGGCGGACTTTTCGTTCCTGCAGCGCGCGCAGCAGGCGCGGCTGTAGCAACAGCGGCAGATCGCCGATCTCGTCGAGAAACAGGGTGCCGCCATGGGCCTGCTGGAACAGGCCACGGCGGGCGCTGCGGGCATCGGTGAACGCACCGCGCGCATGTCCGAACAGCTCGCTCTCAAGCAGGGCTTCGGGCAGGGCCGAGCAGTTGACGGCGACGAAGGGCCCATCGCGGCGACTGCTGTGGTTGTGCAGCGAGCGCGCGACCAGCTCTTTGCCGGTGCCACTCTCGCCGAGGATCAGCACCGAGACATCGGCCTCGGCGACGCGCGACACGACATCGAGGACCTGGCGCATCTCGCCGCTGTCGCCGAGCAGGTTGTCGGGGTTGCGGCTCGACGCCACCGCCCGCCGCAGCAGCTTGACCTCTTCGCGCAGGGCGCGATGGGCCACGGCGCGCTGCAGCACCAGGGCCAGCGCATCCACTTCGAGCGGCTTGGTGACGAAGTCATAGGCCCCGGCACGCATGGCGGCGATCGCCGACTCCATGCTGCCAAAGGCGGTGATCACAATGACCGGCAGATCGGGTCGGTTGCCGACGAGCTTCTTGGTCAGCTCGATCCCATTCTGGCCCGGCATGTTGAGGTCGGTAACCACAGCCTCGAACTCGCTCTGCGTCAGCAGATCCATGGCCGTGCGCGGGTCGGTGGTCCAGCGGACGTGAAAGCCGCGCTTGCAGAGCCCCAGCTCAAGCAGCTCACACATGCCGCGATCATCATCGATGATCAGGATCGATGGCTTCATCGCGGTCCTCGCTCAGTGCTCTGGTCCGCGACAACAAGCGCGCTCTTGGGCAGGTGCAGGCGAAACAGGCTGCCCTTGCCACGCTCGCTGCTGACTTCGATATGCCCGCCGTGATCGCGCACAATTCCCTCGGTGATCGATAGGCCCAGGCCCGTGCCATCCCCTGCCCCTTGGGTCGTGAAGAAGGGCTCGAAGATGCGGGCGAGATCTTCTTTGGCAATTCCCATGCCTGTGTCAAGCACCGAGACGACTGCCTCGTCAGCGCTGTGGGTGCCGAGCCCGCTCTCCACCTGCAGCGTGACATCGCCACCGTCTGGCATGGCCTGCACCGCGTTCATCACCAGGTTGCTTACCGCTTGTTGGATCTGGTTGTAGTCAACCGCTGCGTGACAAGGCTCGGGCGACGAAAGTAGGTGCAGGCGCGCGCCGCGCTTGCTCGCCAGCGGCTGCAGCAGCTCCAGAACACCGCGACATAGCTCGTTGAGATCAGTGCGTCCCAGCTCGGGGCCGCGGCGCCGGGCGAAGTCGAGCAGCTGACGAATGATGCGGGTCATGCGCTCGGTCTGCTCCAAGATGCTGCGGACATGGGCCCGCTCCTCGGCTGTCGCCGGCAGCGACTCGTCGAGCAGGCGCGCGCGGCCCAAAACCACGTTGAGCGGTGTGCCCAGCTCATGCGCCAATCCGGAAGCAAGCTGCCCAATCAGGGCCAGGCGATCGCGATGCCGCAGCTGATCGATGGTTGCGACATGGGCCGAGGTCTTTTCGGCGAGCAGACGATCCAGCTGATCGCGGTCCCGACGCAGCCAGGCCAGCACATGGCCCAGGACACCGGTCACCGCAACCCGCGTAAATAAGTTCCACAGCGTGATGGGTGAGACCTCTTGCCCGGCCCACGTGATGTCGTTGAAGAACTGCGCGCACGAGACCAGTGCAGTGAAGCCCCAGGCCGCACGGCGTCCAAGGCGCCAGGCTGCCATCGCAACCGGTGCGACGTAGAACAGGCTGAACGAAATGCTTGGGCCGGTCATGTAGTCGAGGACGGCCAAGCACAGCGTGATGGAAAGCAAAGCAAGGATGGGACGATACGCAGGCGCAGTGGACATCTCGAACTCGCAGGTGCGGGCAGCAGACCGCAGATCACAGGCGCCGGCAAGTCTGCAGCAGGTGGCAGATGGCGCAGCGCAAAATTGCCACAGATCGCCAAGCTGCCACGGCTAACCTGGTCCGCGTCGTGCGCTGGCAACAGTCGTGGCTTGGCGCGGTCATTGCTTTGTATTCGCACTGCCAAGCGCACTCGGGTTCGTTCCTGCCGAAGCGTTCTTCTCTCCTGTGAACGTCGATCGCAGAGGTCTTCACCGCTTGGCCTCTTCGGCAGGAGCGGCCCACTCTCACTCTGCTCATGGCTGGCTGGGTTGCAGCGCTACGTCGTCCTCGGCGTGGCCGAGCTTTCGTAGGCCCCATGCTGCCAGAGCCGTCGCCGCCGACACCAGCCCAAGCCACAGACCCTGCGAGGGGATCCACACGGGCTTGGGGGCCTGCACCAGCAAGCTGCCCAGCACCACCAGCAGACCGAACACCACCATCGCCGCGCACAGCGTCGAGAGCAGGCCCTGCACAAGCCGCTGCCGGGCCAGCCGCGGGTCTTGTCCGGTCGCCAGGGCGACGGGGCGCCAGAAGCCTGGGGGCTGCACACGCCGATAGAATTCGCGCAGACCGGGCGATACCTCCGGCGGGAAGCAGAGCGCGGCGAGCACAGCCAGACTCGACGTGATCAGCGTCATCCACAGCAGGCGTGCGGCATCGCCTGAGACCTGCCACAGCAGAAGCGGCGCGGCCAGCGCGGAGCCCGCGATCGCGGCAAGCTCGGATGCGGCGGTCACTCGCCACCACAGCCAGCGCAGCAGCAGCGGCACGCCCATGCCGGCGCCCAGCAGCAGGCTCAGCGACCACGCCGAGCCGACCGACTGCAGCCGCGTCAGGATCAGCAGCGAGACCAGCAGAATGACGCCGTTGCTGGCCCGGGCGATCCATACCAGGGCTCGCTGCGATGGGACTTGCTGACGCCAGACCTCGCAGTACAGGCGCTTGTAGACATCGTTGGCGAAATAGGATGCCCCCCAGTTGAGGTGGGTGTCCAAGGTCGAGGCCAGCGCCGCGAACATGCCGGTGAGCAGCAGCCCGCGCACACCGGCTGGCAAGAACCGGGCGATGCCGTCGACATAGCTGGCCTCGCGCAGCGCTCGGTAGTGCGCAGAGTCGAGCGCAGCTGAATCGCCCAGGCCCGGAATCAGCACCAGTAGGCCCAGGCCGATCGGCAACCACAAGAGAGAGCGCAGCAGCACCTGGGTTCCGACGAAGATCAGCGCGGCACCGCGGGCATCGCGGTCACTGCGACAGGCCATCGTGCGCTGCGCTAGATAGCCGGTCCCATCCGAGTTCATCTGCGCAAACCACTGAATGGCGATGACTCCCAGCACGGCCAGCGATGCATCCCGTGCACCGTCGGGCGTAAACGACAGAAGCTGATTGGTCTGCGCGGTGCCATACAGCCCCGCGAGCTTCTGCCGCAGCGCATGCAGGCCGCCCACCTGCATCACGACAAATCCGGCGTACAGCAGCGTGCCCAGCAAGGCCACCGCGAGCTGAACTACGTCGGTGTCAACGACGGCGCGCAGTCCGCCGGTGGTTGAGTACAGCGTCGTGACGCTGAGGATGGCCAAGAGCGACAGCAGGTTGCTGGCGCTGTGCTCGGCCCACTGCGGCGAGCTGGGGTTGGCCGTCAGCGACAGTCCTACCCACTGCACCAGCTTCACCACCGGCGAAAACGCCGACGCCGGTAGCCAGAGATCCCAGTGCAGGAAGGGCTCGGCAATGCGCGTGGCTGCGAACAGCACCATGGCCATCACCGTGCAGTTGAAGATCAGCCCGAAGTACACGGCTTTGATGCCGCGCAGCGCGGTGGCCAAGCGCCCGCCATAGCGAAGCTCGGCGAGCTCGGCATCAGTCAGCACGCCGGCCCGTCGCCACGAGCCCGCCAGCAGGAAGCCCATCAGCAAGAAGGCCAGGGTATAGATCCACAGCCGCCACAGCGAAAAGATGCCGGCCGTGGCGATCATGCCGGTGACCAAAAGCGGCGTGTCCGCAGCGAACTGTGTCGCGGCCATGCTGAGTCCGGCTTTCCATCCGGGCAGGCTGCGACCGGCCAGAAAGTACTCTTCGAGGTTCTGCGCGGCGACGGTGCGGGCCCGCAGGCCGCTCCAGATCGAATAGATCAAGAAGGCGGCAAAGATGGCGAGGTCGATCGCGGTCAGCATGGCGGCCTCCGGTTACAGCAGCTCGGCCCAGCACGGGGATGCCGCGAAGGCCGCATGGATCAGCCCGACGTGCGAGTAGGCCTGCGGGAAGTTGCCCCACAGACGGCCTGTGGCCACATCGAGATCCTCAGACAGCAGGCCAAGCGGTGAGCTTGCGCGCAGGACCTGCCCAAGTGTGGCGCGGGCTTCATCGATGCGACCGACGCGAGCCAGCGCTTCGATCAGCCAGAACGTGCAGATGACAAAGGCGTTGCTTGGCACGCCGAAGCCGTCGTCCGAGTTGTAGCGGCGCAGCCAGACGCTTTCGGCCAGCGCCAGCGACTTTTGAATCGTCTGCACACTGCTCAACATGCGCGGGTCGCTCGCAGGCAGCAGGCGCAGGGTGATGGCCTGCAGCAGCGAGGCATCGAGGTGCTTGCCCGAGTACGAAGCGACCAGGCTACCCAGCTTGGCGCGATACCCACGGGCCAGGATCTGCTCGCGGATGGTCTCAGCGGCACGACGGAACTCGGCCTCGTCCTGCGGCCGGTGCTGTGCCGCGACTTTCGCCATGCGGTCGCAGGCCGCCCAGCACATCAGCGAAGAAAAGGTCTGCGGTCGCCACTCGCTGCGATATTCCCAGATGCCTGCGTCGGGCGTGCCCACGACGCGGATGGCCTTGCGCGCCAGGCCCAACAACAAGCGCAGGGTCGCCTCGGATCTCTCTGCAGCAAAGCGCTCGTCGAGATAGATCGGCGACAGGGCGAGGACCATCTCGCCAAAGACATCGTGCTGTTGATGGCCGGCGGCGGCGTTGCCGATACGCACCGGACCGTTGCCTTCATATCCGGGCCAGGCTGGCAGGATGCGCTCATCGGATCGCAGGCTGCCGTCGATGCAGTACAGCGGTGCCAGGTCCAGACCCGGCGCGCTTCCCGCGATGTTCAGCAGGAACTGCATGAACTGTTCGCGCTCTTCAAAGTGGCCCAGCAGGTGAAAGGCGCTGATCGCGTAGTACGCGTCGCGCAGCCAGCAGTAGCGATAGTCCCAGGTTCGTCCGCTGCCCGCAGCTTCCGGCAGCGACGTGGTCATCGCAGCCACGATGGCGCCGGTGTCTTCGAAGCAGTGCAGCTTAAGGGCCAGCGCCGAGCGGATCACTTCCTTCTGCCACAGCGGTGGGATGGAGCAGTGCTTGACCCAGCCCTGCCAGTAGCGCAGGGTTGCGTTGAGAAAGCGCTCGCACAGCTGCGGTAGCGGTTCCTCGACGGGATCGCCCCAGCTCAGGACGATGTGTCGCTTCTCGGTCAGGGCAAAGGGCTGCTCGTTCACGTACGACAGCGAGCAGTCAGTGGTCATGCGCAGCTGCGCAGCAAAGCCGTAGTAGCGAATGTGATGCGAGCCATGCGTCTCGGTCGGGATGCCCTTCGACCAGCCGAGTCGAGGCTGGCAGCGCACGATGATGCGAGGGCTGCCCTGCAGCGGTTCCACGATGCGTACCAGCTTGGTGGGACGAAAGAAGCGCTCGTACAGCAAAAAGCGCGGTGCGAAGTCGAGGATGCGAAAGCTGCCGCTCGGCGTGTCGAAGCGCGTCTCTAGCACGTTGCTGTTTTCGAGATAGCGCTGCTGACCCCGGCCGCCTTCGGCGGGGGCCACGATCATCGAGCCGCCTTCCGCCTCGTCGAGCAGTGTGGCAAACACCGGCTCGGCATCGAAGCGTGGCAGGCAGCACCAGACCACGGCTCCCGTGTTTTCGATCAAGGCAGAGTACTGGCAGTTCCCAACCAACCCGAGGTCTTCAAGCCGCATCGCATCCTCCCACAACGTCGTACCTGCGCCGGTCTGGCATGGTTGCTGCTGAATCCCCATGCATGCGGCGTACCTGGAAATTTCTGCTGGGGCTGGTGGTGGGTCTGGCCGCGCTGACTGCGACGGCGGATCAGCTGATGCAACGCACGCTGCGGCGCTGGTTCGAGCGCGACCTGCAGCTGCGCGGACAGCTTGCGCTGCACGGCGCCGAGCGGCTGCTGATCGCGGCATGGCACAGGCAAGATCGCGCGCAGATCCAGCAGACGCTGACCGACATCACGCGCGATGACCGCATCATGGCCGCGGCCATGTGCAGCGCGCATGGCGGCTGGTCGGTCGAGACGGCGGATCTGCCCAAGGAGCTGTCCTGTTCCCAGATCGCCGAGCGCGCGGGTCGCGAGTCGCTGCCGCTGCGAACTTTTGTGCAGCTTCCCAGCGGACGCGTTCACCTGAGCGTGCTGCGACTGGATGCCGCGGCCGAGCCAGCAGTGCTAGTCGCGCTCGTACACGATCTCAGCTTCATCGATCGACGTGAATCCGCGGGGCGGCGGTTCTTGCTGCTGGCGCTGGTGGTGCTGGCGGTGGCGGCATCGCTGCTGACCCTGCTGCTGTCGCGTGGGCTGTGGCGCTCGTGGACCGAGACTCTGCGGCGCCAGCTTCGCGGGGATCGCGGCGAAGATGAGTTCCTGCCGCTGGTGTCTGAGGTGCGGGCCCTGGTTGGACAGCTAGCGCGCGAGCGCGATGCCGAGAGGCAGGAGGGACGCTGGAGTCCAGCGCGCCTGCGCCAAGTCTTGCAGCAGTATGTGCAAGGCGAGCGCGTGCTGCTGCTCGCCAATCGCGAGCCTTACATCCACAACCGCGACAGCCAGGGCAACATCCAAGTGCTGCATCCGGCCAGCGGTCTGGTGACGGCGATTGAGCCGGTGATGCGCGCCTGTTCGGGCGTGTGGATCGCGCATGGCAGCGGCTCTGCCGATCGCGAGACGGCGGACTCGTCGGGTCACCTGCGCGTGCCACCAGGTGCCCCGGTCGACGACAGCTACCTGCTGCGGCGCGTCTGGCTGACCGAGGAAGAGGAGCGCGGCTATTACTATGGCTTCGCCAACGAAGGGCTGTGGGCGCTGTGCCACCTCGCGCATGCGCGGCCGGAGTTCCGCAGCCAGGACTACGCCACCTATCGTGCGGTGAACGAGCGCTTTGCCGAAGCCGTCTGCGCCGAAGCCGACGGCGAAGATCCCATCGTCCTGGTGCAGGACTATCACTTCGCGCTGGCGCCGGCGCTGATCCGCAAGCGGCTGCCCAAGGCGATGATCATCACCTTCTGGCACATCCCGTGGCCCAATGCCGAGCGTGTCGGCATCTGCCCCTGGCATCGCGAGCTTCTTGCCGGCTTGCTGGGCAGCAGCATCTTGGGGTTTCACACGCAGGCACACTGCAACAACTTCCTTGAGGCTGTCGATCGCTTCTTGGAGTCGCGCATCGATCGCAGCAACGATGCCGTGGTCCGGCAGGGACACACCAGCCTGGTGCGTCCCTACCCGATCTCGATTGCCTGGCCCAACCCCTGGGCAGACCAAGCGCCCAGCGTCGAGCAGTGCCGCCGCAGCATCCGCGAAGAGCTGGGCATCGCCGAAGACACGCTGATCGGCCTGGGCGTCGATCGCATCGACTACACCAAGGGCATTGCCGAGCGCCTGCTCGCGGTCGAGGCGCTGCTAGAGAAGCAGTCGCAGCTAGTCGGGCGCTTTGTCTTTGTGCAGCTTGGCGCGCCGAGTCGCACGGTGATTCCGCGCTATCGATCGCTGAACGAAGATCTGATCGATCTGGCAGCGCGCATCAACGCGCGCTTTGGCGGCAGCGGCTATCAGCCGATCCACTTCGCGCGATCGCACCATGAACCACCCACGGTGTTTCGCTTCTATCGCGCCTGCGACTTCTGTTATGTCAGCAGCCTGCACGACGGCATGAACCTGGTCGCCAAGGAATTCGTCGCGGCACGCCAGGACGAACAGGGCGTGCTGATCCTCAGCGCCTTTGCCGGTGCTGCCCACGAGCTAACCGAGGCGCTGATCGTCAACCCATACGACATCGAGCAGGCGAGTACGGCGATGCATGCGGCCCTGACCATGCCGCCGCACGTGCAGCGGGCGCGGATGCGAGCCCTGCGCAGCCTGGTGTCTGAGTTCAACGTCTACCGCTGGGCCGGGCGAATGCTGCTCGACGCTGCCCGGCTGCGTGAGCGGGCCCGCCTGCAGAATCAGCTAGCCGATCCGGCCGATGCGCGCTCGCCTCGGTCACTGGGACCAGTCGCGAGGCAGACCGCATGATCAACGCACTCAGCCACGTCGGCAGGCTGCGCTTGCAGAGCCACGTGCAGAAGCAGCCGCTGCTGGCATTTGACTTTGACGGCACTCTGGCACCGATTGTGCCGGTGCCCGCCGACGCTCGGCTGCCGCGAACGACGCATGCGCTGCTGGCCGCACTGACCGCGCGCTGGCCCTGCGTGGTGGTGTCGGGCCGGGCCCGCGCCGATGTCTTGGCCCGACTTGAGGGCCTGCCTTTCGCCGAGGTGGTAGGCAATCACGGCAGCGAGCCCTGGATCGATCTAGCGCCGCTGCGAGCATTTGTAAGTCACGTGCTGCCTTCCCTGACCTCGCGCTTGCGGGGGCTGCGCGGCGTCGAGATCGAAGACAAGGGCACATCGATCAGCGTCCACTATCGCCGGGTGTTCGCGCGCCACCAAGCGATCGCCACAACGCTGGCCGTCGCCAAGAGCCTGCGATTCGAGCGAGTGGTGCCGGGCAAGTTTGTGCTCAACCTGCTGCCGCCAGGGGCGCTCGACAAAGGGCAGGGTCTGTTGCGCTGCATGCAGCACCTGGGCCGCAGCAGCGCTGTGTACATCGGGGATGACACGACGGACGAGCGCGCGTTCTCGTTGCCGCATCGCTGCGGCGTCTTGGGGGTGCGCGTCGGATATCAGAAGTCGTCACGGGCTCGCTTGTTCCTTCGCCAGCAGCGCGAGATCGAGCCTCTGCTGCACACGCTGCTGCTGCTGCTGGGCCGCTAGGTCTTATCGGATGCGGCGCGCGATCGGCAGAGACGCTAGCGCGTAAACAACAGGCCGTAAGCCACGGCGATGCCTTGGATCAGGGCGAAGCTCAGCAGTCCAACCGGCACGAACTCAACGAAGCCGAAGTGAACGGCGCGGCCCTGGCTGTCGCGCAGCGCAGCACGCTCGGTCAGCGCCTGGGCCATCGGGCCCGACGTGGCAGCGGTCAGCAACAGCGAGCTACCGGCGCAGACCGACAGCGCCAGCCCGACGTAGACCACGTGCGGCGGGAGCTTCTGCGCCAGCGCATGCGCGACCTCTAGCAAGCCGGCCATGCTGGGCCCAGCCGAAAAGATCCCGGTCAAGACTCCCGACAGCAGCAGGAAGACCAAGAGCTGACCGCGCGCCGATAGCGGCAGCCCCAGCAGGCCCTGCGCCAGGCTGCCAAACAGCCCGCTGCGCCGCACCGCAGCGACCATCACAAACAGAGATAGCAGGAACAGCACGGCTTCGATGTCGACGCGGGTTCGCACCAAGCGCTCGCCCTGCTTCAGGTTCAGAAGCAGAGCCGCAGCGACGCCCAGCCAGCACACCAGCTCGGCGCTGATGCCGGTCTGAGTCGGGATGAAGGTCCACGCCAGCAGCATCATCATCAGCAGCAGGGCCGCCGGCACAAAGCGCCGTCGATCCAGCCGCACGTTGCGATACAGCCGCCCCATGATCACGACCGAGAGATGGGACGAGAGCGGATCGCGATCGACTCCCCGCTGTGGACGCACCACGAACAAGACCAACCCCAGCAGGCCGACCAGCGCGACCAGCGTCGGTGGCGCGGCATAGCGCAGGTACTCGGCGAACTGCATGCGACCGCTGCCCAAAAGCAGGATGGCGGGGAAGTCACCGATGGGCGTGGCGGCGCCGCCCAGGTTGCAGGCGACCAGCAGCACGCCCAGCGTCCAGGCGACATAGCGCTGATGAAAGCCCTGCAGCTTGAGCAGGATGTGCAAGACCGGCAGCACCAGAACCAGGGCCGTCAGGTTGTTCACCAGGCCGCTGACCAGGTACATGCCGACGGCGAAGTACGCGAGCAGGCGGCGCGGCTGGGCGTGGCTCCAGCGCGAGGCCTGCACCGCCAAGATGCCGAACAGGCGTGAGCTGACAAAGACCTCGGACAAGAGGCCCAGCCCGACCAGGATGATCAGCACATCCCAGGGAAGCTCGGCCATGACCTGCCGCGTCGTGCCCAAGCCCAGCAGCGTGATCAGCAGGCACGAGAGCGCCGCGCCGCTGACCACGATCAGCACACGCAGCGACGGCAGCGCCGCCTGCAAGAGCAGCGTC
>DAORCZ010000072.1:0-15868 GCA_035345735.1 Pseudomonadota bacterium
CGAGGCGGGATGGGCAAAGGGATGGGGTCACGAATTTCGGGGACGCTGACCTAGGCAGTACCCGGTGCGAAGCGCTTGGCGACCGCGATCCGCTGCGCGCTCCCCGACGGCGGGCAGATGTCGTCCTCCAGCATCAGCGCCAGCCCCCATCGGGACGCCGAAAGAGAGGTCCTGGGCGGGGGGCCTCAGTTCCCGGCCTTCTCGACGAGAAATTCGTTTGCAAACACCGTCCTAGTAGAAGGTTCCGAAGTCGGTGAGCTTGGCGGGGGTGCCGGTGCCGAGGGGGGAGAGGGTGAGGGCTTTGGTGGAGAGGTCGAGGGCGCCGATTACGTATTTGTTGTCGGCGAAGTTCAGGCCATCGAACATCACGCGATTGCCGGCAGCATCGACGTTTAAGTGATAGATTTCAATGTCATTCGTGGGGAGGAGTTCTTGTTCGGTGTTGGTGGTGGTGTCGTAGAGCACTAGCTTATTGGCGCTGCTGGCGTTTAATCCAGCGATCACGATTTTTGTTGAAAGAACGAGCGCAGTGGAGACGCTTTTGATCATCGTCGCGGTTGCAGACAACGAGGGATAGTATTGATAAAATGGATACTGGCCCTGATTGTCGACGGCGGCATATGATTTGCCATTTGTCGTCACCAGGGACTTGCGCACAAAGGCGCCATTGGTGCCCTGCAGCTCGGGGAAGCCAGCGACGTCATAGGTCGGGGTATAGCCGCTAAGCCCGCGGCCGATATAGGGGGCGGTGGTGGCGGGTAGGGTATTGGTCTTGGTGCTGAAGGGATAGACTCCCTGATAGATGCCGGACCAGATTCCCATATAAATATCTCCGTCGGGATATCTGGACATAAAAATAGCATTCGTGGTGGTGACTAGGTTCTGCAGCCCGCCCGATGGGGTAATGCGGCGGATCCAGCGAGAATTGGAAGAGAAGGTAGTGCCGGTGATGAGTACGCTGCCGTCCAATCCGACGATAAAATCATTGATGATGATATTGTCGTTAATGAGATCGGTTTTTACTCCGTTTAGATATTTACGTAAGACGGAGCCATTTTGGCCTTGTCCGCGATAGTAGATGGCGCCCTGAGAATCAAACTGCACCGGCGGATTGCTGGCGGCGGTGGGGTTGCTGTTCCAGTCGATGCTCTGTAGTTCGCTGTCGATGCAGCTGGGCGTGCCGCCGCTCGGCGCGACCTCGGCCAAGATGCAGCCGCTGGCGCTGGATCGGCTGGTCATCAGATCGACCTTGCCGGCAAACGCCAGATAGACCTTGTTGCTGGGCGCGATCAGAAAGTTGGCGACGTTTGCCGAGCCACTGGCGACGGCCTCGCGCGTGGTGCCGGCGGCATCGACGAGCTTCAGGTTCGAGCGCGGCCCGCTGCTTGCCGATCCGCTGCTCGGCATCGGGCTGGTCAGCGCCAGACCGACCGAGCGAAGATCTTGCAGCGTAAGCGGCTCGCCCATGCCGGTCGGATCCGTCGCGGGCATCCCCTGGGGGATCGACGAGGAGCCGCCACAGGCGAGGAGCGTGCCCAGCGTCGCGTTGAGCCAGGCGGTGCCCAGGAATCCACATCGGAAGTTCAGCATGTCAGCCTCCATGAAGTGCGCGGGGTTTCGTGCTGCGCCAACAGGGTGGGAACGCGCTCGGCATCGCTCGCCGGGCCGCTGCGATACCGCCCTATCGCCGCGGGAACTGCATAAGATGAGGCTACTTCACGATGCGCACACTTCCGCTGGCTCTGTTTTGTCTGGGACTGGCTACGTTGCCAACAGCGACGGGCGAGGCCCAGACGGTGGCCGCCAGCCGACCGGATCTGACGCGGCCGCTCGCGTATCCGCCGGCCCCGCGCGGCTCGGTGGTCGATACGCTGCACGGCCAGGCGATCGCCGATCCCTATCGCTGGCTTGAAGACCTGGGCTCGGCGGCAACGCGTGCTTGGGTGGCGGCGGAAAATGCACTCACCACCGGCTATCTGGCGGGGCTGCCGGGGCGAGCGGGGCTGCACAGCCGACTGGCGGCGCTGTACAGCGTCGATTCGTTCCGGCTGCCGCAGGGGCGCGGCGGTCGCTACTTCTGGCTGCAGCAAGACGCCGGGCAGGATCACCCGGTGCTGCGCTTCGCCTCGTCGCTGTCCGGCGCATCGCAGGCGCTGCTAGACGGCAACGCGATCGCCGCTTCCGGCAAGGGGGTGCTGGGCGACTTCGTGGCCAGTGAAAGCGGGGCGCGCTTCGCCTATGGCTTGGCCGTGGGCAGTGGGGACTGGCAGACCTGGCACCTGCGCGACGTCGGCGCCGAAAAGGATCTGCCCGACGAGCTCGCGTACATCAAGTACTACCCGCCCGCCTTTACGGCCGATGGCCGCGGCCTTTACTACAGCCGCTTTCCCGCGCCGCCCGCCGGGCGCGAGCTCGTCGAGACCGACCACGACCACAAGGTCTACTTCCACCGCCTGGGCACCCCCAGCGCGAGCGATGTCGTCGTCTACGCGCGACCGGATCATCCGTCGTTCCAGTTCGAGCCGACCGTGACCCGCGATGGTCGCTACCTGATCATCACCATCGGCGACGGCCAGGTAGGCGACAGCAGCCGCGAGCAGATCGCCTACCTCGATCTCAGCAAGCCCGGTCAGGCGCCGACGCTGCTGGTCGATACCTTCGAAGCCGAGTTCCTGTTTATCGGCAACGCGGGGCCGCGTTTCTTCTTTCAGACCACGCTGGGGGCGGCCAAAAAGCGCATCGTGGCCATCGACATCGGAAAACCTTTGCGCAGCGCCTGGCAGGAGATCGTCCCCGAGGGGCGCTGGGTGATTGACGGCGCGGCGATGGCGGCGGGACAGCTCTTCGTCACCACCCTGCAGCACGCGCACAGCGTCGTCACGGCCTATGACCTGGCCGGTCGCAAGATTCGCGAGGTGCCGCTGCCCGGCCTGGGCAGTGTGCGCGGCTTTCAGGGCGGGCCCAATGATCGCGAGACCTTCTTCCTGTTCACCGGCTTCACCACGCCGACGAGCATCTATCGTCACGAGCCAGCGAGCGGCAAGACCGAGCTATGGCGCGGCCCCAAGGTTCCGTTCGCTCCCGAGGCGCTGGAGACCACGCAGGTCTTCTTCCCAAGCCGTGATGGCGTGCAGATTCCGATGTTTCTCACCCACAAAAAAGGACTGCCCCGCGACGGCGTCCGCCCGACGCTGCTTCGCGGCTACGGCGTCGGTGGCCTCTCGCAGACGCCATTTTTCGATCCGTCGATGATCGCCTGGATTGAGCGCGGCGGCATCTACGGCGTCGTCAACATCCGCGGCGGGGGCGAGTATGGCGAGGCCTGGCGCATCGCCTCCGAGCGCACCCGGCGGCGTACCGGTATCGACGACTTCATCGCGGCCGGTGAGTGGCTGATCAAAAATGGCTACACCGCGACGGCGCACCTGGGAGCGTTCGGCGGCTCGGGGGGCGGCATGCTGGTGGGGTCGGTGGCGGTGCTGCGTCCCGATCTGTTTGGCGCCATCGTGCCGCTGGTTGGCGTTCACGATCTGCTGCGCTTCCACCTGTTCGGACAGGGCGCGGGCTGGCAGGCCGGCATCGGCTACGTCAACGACCCCGCCGACTTCCGCGCGCTCCTCGCCACCTCGCCGCTGCATAACGTCCGTGCGGCGACTCGCTATCCGTCGATGCTGCTCATCACGAGCGATCACGACATCCGGGTGGCGCCGCTGCACTCGTACAAGTTTGCGGCGGCGCTGCAGGCCGCACAGGCCGGTCCCGCCCCGGTGCTGCTGCGCGTCTTTGCCGACTCTGGACATTTCGGCGGCAGCAGCCTGTCGCAACGCATCGAGCAGCGCGGTGAATACCTGCTGTTCTTCGCCAACGCTCTCGGTCTGCCGCTGCCCTAAGAGCGTCGGTCCGCGGCGCCGTATGGGCAAGCCAGCCGAGGCGCGTTGTGCGCTAGCTCGTTCCCATCCAGAAACCGTAGCGAGGAGACCCGATTCGTGTGGCGCCCGCCCGGAACGTCCTTGGGGACGAGAGGACGGACGACGCACGAAGCGGGGCCCGCTGTAGGTTTATGGATGGGAACTAGCTCGCCTGCATGCTGAAGACCAGCCAGCGCGCTTCACCTCGCCAGCAACCTGAACCCCAAAAGCCCAAATCAGCGGCAAGACGTGGCCTCTGCGCTGCGCGCTCGGAAACGCTGCTGAGAATTTGCAGATTGGTGCTTTCGCTGCGGTGGCGGCCTGCGGTATTTCCCTAGGGACCTGGGAGGTTCGGCGATGGCTGGGAATCAGGAATTGGACTCGTCGCTAGACACGTGGTCGCTGTCGGGAAGCGGCCTGGTCTACCGATTGAACGTGCAGCCTGCGCTGCGCAGCATCCTGTCGGACTACTTGCGGCATCGCTATCGCAAGCTGCAGGCGCAGGGGAATCGTTTTCTGCTCCCGATGGATCTGATCTTCGAGGGGGACCAGCTCCACCTTCGCTATCGTGACCCGGGCCTGCTGGCCCAGGCGGCGGCCCAGGGTTCCCAAAAAGCAGAGAGCTGGCCGGAGTTCAAGATTCACGAGCTCCTGCCGGTGCTGGGTACGCTGTGCGCATGCCGCGACGAGGGCATCGTCGGTTTTGCCCCGTTCTTGCCGGTCCGAGGACGACTGGTACCGCCGGTTTCCTTCTTCCTGCCCCGTCGTGGTGGGGCACCGGCGGAGTCGCTGCAGCCGTTTCTTGGCTGGCTGAACGAGCACCCGCAGGCCAGCGCAACCAAGGACACGTTTCTGGGCGACGTGCGGGCAGCGCTACGACACCCCGATCCGGTGCCTGCGCTGCGCCCGTTGGTCGAGGCGGAGCTGCAGCGAGTGCAGCAGAGGACGGCCCGCTGCTCCTTTGTCAGTGTGCTTACCGAGGCTGAGCTGCTGGAGTTTGTGGCGCGCGTCTATCGCTACCGCGTCCGCAAGGATCTGACTGCGGCAAAATCCAGCGACTTGTGGCTGGAAGTCGATCCGCGGTGGTCTGATCCGCACTACCCCGAGCTGATCCGTCCGACGCCGCAGGAGCTCTGGGAGCTGCTGACGGAGGAATCACAGGCCACGCCGCCGCTGAGCATGACCCAAAGCGTGCCCGATCCGCTGCGTCCCCCTGGCAAAGACACGCCGCAGGTCCAGTGGATCGGGGTCGATCCCAGCCGGCCCCTGCTCTGCGTGCGCTATCCCCAACCCGACAGCCCGCGCATTCCTGCCGAAGGATATCTCTCCACCACCCAGACCGGAGATCTAGCGGTCATCAAGCGCAAGCGTCGCTTTGCGCCGTTCGCGGGTGAGCACCAAGCGCTGCAGCCCTTTCTGGGCCCGCCCAGTCCGGCTGCGTCGGAGAAGGAATCGGCTCTGGAACGCGCACAGCTCGACGAGGCCATCCTGGCCACGCGCGGCTTGTTCACCGTTCAAGGACCGCCGGGCACCGGCAAGACCTATCTGGCTACGCAGGTGGTGAGCAAGCTCCTGCGCAGCCAGCCGGGGGCGCGCATCCTGATCTGTGCCAAAGAACACTTCGCGCTCAATCACATCCTCGCCACCATCACCGCGAAGCTGCGCGAGCAAGGCTTGGCATTCCGCGCCTACCGCGCGATGTCACGTTCGCGAATCGACCGGCTGAAGGCTGCGGGAGAAGAGCTTCCCCCGTTCATCCCGCCCGAGGTTCAGCGCGAGATCGCCGAGCTTCCGTTTGCCCCCCAGGCACGCCTGTTCGCGGAAGTGGCTGCGGTGGCGGGGAGAGACCGCGATCTGCGCAGCCGCTCGCTGGGCGCCGAGGCCGCCAACCTGTTTTTCGCCACGACGCTGGATGGATCTCTCCTCGATCTGATGGACGGCACCGGTTTTGACCTGGTCATCGTCGAGGAAGCCGGGAAGTGCTACCCCAGCGAGCTCTTGCACGCGCTGGCCATGGCGCGCTGTGCGCTGCTGATTGGCGATCAGAACCAGCTTCCCCCCTACCAAGAGGAGCGCACCCAGCAGCACCTGCGTGCCCTCGGTGAGGCCATGGGTCGCGCAGCCCGCGATCCCGCGTTCGCCGACAGCCTGCAAGAGCGCTTCGGTCCGGAGGCAGCGCGCCTGCTTCGTTTCAAAGGGGATGTCACGCCGTACAGCGAATGGCTGCGTCCCTTCCAGCGACTTTATGATCGGGGAACGGCTGGTGGCGCGGCGAGCCCGGCCCCACCCACTCGCTTCATGTTGAATGAGCAGTTTCGCATGGAGCGTCCGCTGTCGGATCTCGTCGGCCAGGTCTTCTATGGCGCTCCGTTTGTGCATCGCAAGACGGCGGACTCGCCTCTGCGTGGGCGGCTGCCGGCGGAATTCGATGTTCCCTTGCTTTGGATCGCGACCCCGCTGGGCAGAAAAGTGCCGCAGGCCACCGAGGATTCCGAGCTGCGCCGGAGTCGCTACGAGCTGCAGGTCCTGCGCGGCTACCTGCGTCGGATCCCAGACGGACCGGCGATGGATCTCGTCCTGCTGACGCCCTACAACGCGCATAAAGATCTGCTGATTGCCGACCCGATCATTGACGCGGAGTGTCGACGGCTTTGTGGACTTCCCGCGTCCAAGCGAGTGCGCACCACCGATGAATACCAGGGACGCGAGGCCGAGCTGACGGTCTTGTCCCTGGTGCGCAACAACGAGCAGCAGCGAGGCGCTTTCGGATTCATGACGTCGCCCGAGAGATTGAACGTCATGTTTTCGCGCGCGCGCTTTCGGCAGGTCGTGATTGGCTGCGCCGATCTGATCCGCCAACACCAGAGCGAAGTGCCATATCTCGCCCAGGTACTCCGCGCATACGAGACGGCAGCCGAAGACCCCAAGGCGGCACGCCTGATCTCCGCCACGGAGCTGTGGAGCCATGGGAAGTAAGTCAACTAGCGCACCGCCCGGCGTTCCGCGTACGCCCGTCTTGCTCCCTGGTTTCTGCGTGACGGGGACGATCTGCATCCCCACGAGCCACCCACACGCGCTGTGGTGGTCTGCCTACCTGGCGACCCTGCTGCGGGGAGCTTCACTGGCCGAGCTTTTGGCCCATCCGCCGTGGCCGGTACCCGCCGACGCGCTGTTACAGCGACAGCTGCTGCATGAACTGCTGGAGCAGCGCTGGCTGCACCTGGACTGGGCCACTGGTGCGTTCGCGGTCCGTGAGGATCTCGCCGCGTGCTTTCGTGCCGAGGGAGAAAAGGGGCTGGCCGCCCAGCTGCACATGGTCACCACCGTGCCCGGTGAGTGGTGGATGGACGCGGTCAGCGGGACGTTTCTGGCCCGCAAGACCGCCGGTGCGTTTGACTACGATCGTGGACGATTGCCTGCCGACACCCTGCGGCTGACGCCACGGATTGATCGACTGCCCGAGGAGTTCGACCTGGCTGACTTGTGCGCCAAGATCAGCATCCCGCCGGCGCAGCGACGAGTCGCGTACTTGGACGGTGGCCTGCAGCTAGAAGAAGACAAGCTGCTGCACTTTCAGGTGTACGGGGTGGAAGAACGCCTGCTCCCAGATGAGCTCTCGGCGCTGGCACCGGGCTTAAGTTGCTATGTTCCGCAGCTTCTGCGTCCCCCCAAGGTTGTCGCTCCCGCACCCACAACTGAGACGAAAAAAGAGGCACTAGAGCCGCCGGTGCGCTCTGCTTCGGACGCAATACCGACCCCGCGTATCAGCACACCTGCGGTGACCAGGCGAGCTGCCCAGGACCCGCTCATCCAGCAGGTGATGGCCGATATGGTTCTGTTGCCCGCTGGCACCTTCGTCATGGGGGATGATCGCGTCCCCAGCGAAGCGCCGCGGCACCCGGTGACCCTGACGCGCGCGTTTCACCTCGGTCGCTATCCCGTGACGCAAGCGCTTTGGCAGCAAGTGATGGAGCAGCTACCCCACTTGGATCGCTGGGAGCGCGGTCCCAAGTTTCCGATCATTCACGTCGCCTATCGCCAGATCCAAGAGTTCATTGAGCGCTTGAATGCCCGCGATGGCGCCGCTCTCTTTGCGCTGCCGACCGAAGCCGAGTGGGAGTATGCCTGCCGGGCCGGGACGAGCGGGGACTACAGCTTCCCGGCGGCGCCACGCAGCCCTGCGTTCGACAGCTATGCCTGGCACAAGGGCAACTCGGAGGGGCGTCTGCACGAAGTCGGGCAGAAGCAGCCCAACGCATTTGGTCTGTACGACATGCACGGTCTGGTCTACGAGACGGTTCGCGACGGGCCACGTCCCTATCAGGCCGCAGCGGTGACCGACCCCATCGGCCCCATCGATGGTCGCAATGCGGTGGCCCGCGGCGGGGGCTGGACGCGTTCCCCATTCCACGGCCCCGGCCGACGCGAGGAAGAACACTTTCGCTGCGCCAGCCGCCAAACACACGAGCGATCCAAACGCGTGGGCTTTCGGCTGCTGCGCTACTTAGAGGACAAGTAAGCATGACACTCCGCCGTCTTTGCCTGGTAGGGGTCTCTGGGCTGGGGAAGTCCACGCTGCTGCGTGCGATCGCCCCGCGCTTGCCCCGCTACTACTGCATATCGGGATCGACGCTGCTGCGTGAGCTGTGTGGGGCTGAGTTTCCGCACTTCGACCACTTGCCCGATGTGCGCAAGCAAGCGATCCGCGAGGGGGTCATCCGACGGATGGTGCAGATTCAGAGCGAGCGCCAGCTACACATTCTCTGCGACGGCCACACCATGCTGCGCTCACGCGCGAGCGGCGTCATCGAGCCGGTATTCACGGCAGAGGACTGCGCCTTTTATCACGAGCTGATCCTCTTGCATGCACCCGCCTCGGTCGTGGTGGCTCGTCGGCAAGCCGATACGTCACGCTCACGCCCAACGGACGAAGCCATGATCCAGGAAGAGCTCGCGGCCGAAGCCGCTGAGTCTCGGCGGATCGCCGAGCGGCACGCGATGCGATTTCATCAGCTGGATGCTGCCGACGCCGCGCTGGAGGCGCAATTTCTCCAGCGACTGCAGGAGACCTAGTGCTGCCCAGCTGTCCCACCCAGAACTGGCGGCATCTTCAGGAGGAGATGGAGCGTGAGGCCCTGCGTCCTCGACGTAGGACGGTGCTGCTGGTCGATGGCGATCGCACGCTGACCCCTTTCGACACCAGCCGCATCTTCTTGGATCGCGCTGGCCTGCCCTTGGCGCCAATCAAGGAATCGTTTCAGCAGCACGGCTACAGCTACCCCGGCTTCCTGTTCCATGCCTCGGTTTACTTGCAGGTCCAAGAGCCGCGCTTCAGTCGCCTATGTCGTGATGTGGCGGACTCGGTACCTCTGTTCGCGGGGGCCGCTGAGTTTCTGCGGCGCGCCGTGCAGCGCGCAGATGTCTATGTCGTCACTGCGGGGGTCTCGCCCATCTGGTCTTATCTCTTGGAACGCGAACGACTCTCTTCCGTGCAGGTCTTGGGCGGGATTTTTCATGGTGCCCGTTTCCTGATCGGTCGCGACGAAAAGGGCCGCATCTGTCAGCACCTGCGCGCGCAGGGCTGCCGGGTCGTGGCCTTCGGTGATTCCGATGTCGATACTCTGATGTTGCAGGGTGCCGACCGAGCCGTGATGGTCGTCAACCATCGCCGCAACGATGATCTGCTGCCGCACATCCGTTTGCACGCCAGCCTCTGCCAGATCGCTCCCGGCGAGGACGTACACCCCGGCATTCCGCGCATCGACTTCATGTCTGCCGACCCGATCTTCGATGGAGAGTGAGCATGCCCTTTTCCCACTTCACCGACCGTCATGCGGTCCAGCTGCTGGCCACACAGTCACGACGAACCGACCTGTCTCCGGTGCAGCTCTCGCGCTCGCACGTCGACCTCGGCCGCTTCTTGGCCTATGAGCTGGTCGAGCGACTGCCGCTTGAGCCCTGCCCGATTCAGCATCCGCAAGGGGTCCGAACAGGGATGCGCATCGCGGGCGAAGCCGATGTGGTGATCCTGTCCTTTATGCGCGCCGGCCTGTACGTGACTGAGGGCGTGCGCGAGGTTCTGCAGCTTGCTGCCGTTTACCATGTCAGCCCCACGCGCGAGCATGGGCTGGATGAACCCACGCTCCGCTCGCTGCCTGCGCTGACCGGCCGGGTGGTTATCGTCATCGACTCGGTGATCAACACCGGCACGACCTTGCTGCCCGTGCTGGATCAGCTTCGCGCGCGCTCGCCAGCAACGATTGTGGCCATGACTCTGGTCACCCCGGTGGACACCGCGAAGCGACTTGAACAGACCTGCCCAGACGTCGAGTTCCTGGTGGCTCGGGTTTCAACCAACCAATATGTCGGCGCGGGGGCGACCGATACCGGCAACCGCCTGTTCGGGACCCTCCCCCGGCGTGAGGACAGCCCATGAGCCACCAGATCGAGCGCATCTGTCTGTCCGTCAACTCGGTATGCAACCTGGCCTGTACCTACTGCTACTTCTTCGCCATTCCTGAGGCCCTGCCGGGGCCGGAATCCCTCTCTGCGGAGGAGATCGAAACGATTCTGCACTGCGCTCATCGCTACAGTCTGCGGCCCGAGGTCCACAAGCGGATCAAGATCAACTTCGTCGGCAGTGGTGAGCCGCTCTTGTCCTGGGCAGCGATTCGTACCGCCCTGCTGCGCTTCCAGAACGCCACGCCCACCCATCGCCTGCGCTTCTACACCGTCACGAACGGTCTACTTCTAAGCCCTCGTATCATCGACGAAATGAAAGAGGTTGGACTCATCCCCAGCATCTCGCTGGATGGGCCCAAGGATCTGCACGATCACTCCCGCAAGAAGCATGGTGGCCAGGGCTCGTTTCACCACGTTCTGCGTGGACTTGAGCATCTGCGCGCCGCCGGGTTCACAGTCGCGATCAACACCGTCCTGACGCGAGACTTGCTGCGACGGCTGCCCGAGTTTCTGACCTTCGCGCAGGAACATCAGCTACAGAAAATCATCTTCGACCGCTTGGTCGATGTCCCCGCGGATCAGAACCCGCTGACCTATGCCGAGTTCTATCGGGCGCTGCGCCATATCGCGGAGGTCATCGCGGCCATGGGGCTGTCCTCGCTAGAGATCGGAAACCTGGAGGCGTATCGGCGCGCCCTTCAAGGACAGCCGGACCGCGTGTGCACCATGTTCGGGAGCACCTGCGGCGCCGGCCTGGACAACCTGATGTACATGCAGCGCGACGTCTACCCCTGCGGACGCATGTTTCATCAGGAACGCTGGCGCCTGGGGCGCTTCGACGAAGCGCTGGAGCACTTCCCCCAGCGCATGAAAGATCGCCTGGCGGTCTCGCGCGCGGGCATGCTGCGGGCTGCCGATACGGGGGCCGCCGGCCCCGACTGCATCATTGAGCAGGAGCGAGAGGACTACGATCCGCGAGCCCGCGCAGAGTTTGTGGCGTGGTTTGCGGAATGGATGCAGCGACACCCCACTCCGCCCCTCGCGGCAGGGGCCGCGCTTCCGTCCTGGGTGGATGACGAAGTGCTGGATGACGCAGCCGGCAGCGCGATTCCCGGTGATGCGACGGCCTTGGCCGAGATCATCCCCGCCGTCCGCCTGACCCAACCCAGGCCGCGCCCAGAGTAGAGCGAATCAGAACGGACGGAGGCGAGACTAGATCGTCAGGTCCTGGGGCGTCTCGCCGGCTTCTCGCTGGGCCTGGCGGAAGGCCAGCAGCTTCTCGCGGATCGCGGGGTGGCTGAGCGCCAGGATGGAACCGGCGAGCACGGCGGAGTTGACGGCGCCAGCCTTGCCAATGGCCAGCGTCCCCACTGGGATCCCGGCGGGCATCTGTACCGTGGAAAGCAGGCTGTCGATACCATCCAGACTCCAGCCCTGCATCGGTACTCCCAGCACAGGAAGGTGAGTCTGCCCCGCGCAGAAACCGGCGAGGTGCGCCGCCCCGCCAGCCGCAGCGATGATGATCCTTACGCCTCTCGCTTCCGCGTCCCGGCAGAACGCGATGACCTTCTCGGGCGTGCGGTGGGCGCTGGCCACCTGAGCCTCATAGGGAATGCCCAGCTGCCCAAGTGTCTTGGCGCAGTGAGACATCGTCTCCCAGTCGCTCTTGGACCCGATCAGAATACCGACGAGAGGGGTGGTGGACATCGGAGCCTCCTGAAACGCGCGCAATTATGCGCAGGGTCCCCGCGAATATGCGCTTCGATGAGGAAGCCCAGCGCTATTGCCTCTTCGCACGGTGGATATCCAGCGCGCAGGCGAACACAAGGCCCTCAGCAAACACCCGCCACCTTCGATGAACGAACGCGGGCGCCGGCCCGGCGGACGGGCTGCGGCGGGCAGGGGTCCAAGGAGCCCTGGCTGCGGCCAGGTACGCGCGACGAGTGGGGGCTGTGACCGCCGAAAAGCTACCGGCTGCGCTGCGCCACATTCTTGCGTCGCTTGTCTTCGTTGTTCTGTTCCACGGTCACCGCTGAAGGAGTCGATATTGAATTAATCTGCATGGGCCCCTGATTTACAATGATTTGATTTTCGACGAATTTGTACGGATCTTTTCTTTTGAATTTTCCATAAATCGAAGTAACCGCCACTTTGGCTTGAATCCCCTCCAGATTGTACCGAACCGCCATTTTGAATCGCTGCACCAGCAGCGCCGCGACATGACCAATCGGTCGCTTCTTCCCGTAGTACAGGCCGACGCTGAACCAGTCATCGGCGTTAGTGACTGTCTCATGGACCATTTTGCCAGTGGGATCGTATAGTTGAAAGATCGCCTCGCCATTGACATCAACAATCCAATACGGGACTCCATACAGGGCTGGGAATAAGAAAAACAATCCCGTCAGGACATGCAGCAGGGTGGAGGATGGCGAGACCGACATCGTCATTTGCGGAAACTCGACATCCAATATATAGGCTTTTTCTCCTGGCTGGGGTGCCCGGAAAAGTCCCGAGAGCCTTAAGTCCGCGTTGATGGATGTCGCCAGTTCTACCTCAACGCGCTTTAACTCGCCCTCGCTTAATGGGCTTAGGCTGGCGCGCTGGGTCAGGCTGGCTGGGGTGCCAATCGCCGCGCTCATGATACCGACGGAGCGGAGCACGATGGGAATCTTGGGTCCCACCGCTGAGGAGGAACTGATTGGCTGGTAGCTGCCGGAACGGATGGGCAAATCAGACGCACAGGATCCACAGAACAGAAGTACTGTGAGGTAAACCGATATCCTAGTTATTATTCTGCATAATTGTAACATTGCCATGATTCCCATGAACATGATTAATCTGGAGGGGGCCTGGTCGGCTGGCCGGCACGTCTAGTTTGCGGCTGGCTGGCCGGCTGGGCTTTGCGGCCACAGGGGCAACATGACTGCTCTGCGAGGGCGGCTGTTCCTGTGGTCCAGGCGGTATTGTGTCGGTTTCAGGCGACGCGGTCTTGGCCGTAACAGGCACCGTCTTAGCCGCAGCCGGTAAGTCCGTCTTCTCTATTTGTGCGCCAGTTCCTCCCGGATGTATCTGTGTATTTATTGAATTGTGATGCATCAATATAAATCGATAAATAGTTACCACCGCCCCGAGCAGAACAACGAAACCAACTGCGATAAACGTTTTCAGGCGCCCCGTATCTTTCTCATCTACATTCAGCGTTCCTAAGCGCTGATTGATCAGCGCCGGAGAAATCATCTGCAATAACAAATTTTCTTTCTGAACTCGATTCAGCCCACTGCTCAGTCGCTGGGCGACCCCAGGAAAATAGTCGATGCAAAATGCATCAAAGTCTTCGTCGGTCAAAAGCTCGGATCGCAGCCTCTGTCGTACGTTCTCTCGAGGAGGGGCATGCCTGAGCGGGTCCATGAGCTTCGCTCCCGTCACTACACAAAAAGACAAAGGGAGGCGTACACCGGACCTTTCGACAGGGTCAAGTGGGTCGCCGTCGTCGAGCCAGGGAGGCCACTTCCGGGGTCATAGCTCTGTTTGGGGTTGCGAAGCGCGGAATGGTCGGGAGGGGATAGGCGGCGACGGCAGCCAATGCTTAGGCCGAGGCGGAGGGCTCGTCCGGGCGATGCAGGCGCTCGATCTGCAGGGCTCGCGTCGCCACCTGCTGCCGAAGCTCGGCGGGCTCCAGCACCTCGACGCCGGCGCCGAAGCTGAGGACCCAGTTGACCAGCCAATCGGACAGCGGATTTTCGATGACCACATCGGAGCCACCGCTGCGGTTCTGCGTCACGCGCGCCGGATCGAAGCGGGTGCGAACTTCGTAGGACAGCGCGGGATCGAAGCGCAGGTGGATACGCGGGTGGGCCGCCTCGGGCACGAACAGATGATCGCGCCGAAACTTCTCGGCGTCGAAGCCCGGCTGCACGACAAAGGGTGGCGTGTTCTCGTCGCCAAGCGGCGTGATCTTGGCGATGCGCTCGACTTTGAACAGGCGCGGCTCGTTGTGGCGATGACAGCGACCGACGAGATACCAGACGCCGCGATGATTCAGCAGGGCGTAGGGATCGATGCCGCGCAGCTCGGTCGCTCCCCGCGTCGCGGAGTGATAGACCATCTGCAGCGCGCGATGCGCGGTGATCGCCCCGTGCAGGTCGCTGAGGATCGCCAGGCGGTGATGATCCTCGGTCTCGATGACCGACTCGCGCTCAAGCTTGAGGAGCTCGGGCGAGGCCTCGCCAAGTGCAGCGCGGATCTTGGCGAGCAGGCGCGCCACCGCGTCTTCATAAGGTCGCAGCCCCGAGCCCGACAGCGCGCGCAGACCCAGGCTCAGCGAGAAGGCCTCGGCAGCCGTCAGGCGCAGCGGTCGCGTCAGCCCCTGCGGCAGATCGGCGTAGACGCAGCCATCGTCATCATCGACGGTGATCAGCAGGAATTCGTCGGGGCCCCCGGCCGGCGGACCGACCATGGACAAGAGCTCGATGTCCTCGCGCAGCGTCGCTTCATCGATGTCCAGCTCGCGCGCCAGCTCAGAGAGCGGGATGCCCTGCCGCGCGAGCACCGATGGAACGAGATACAGCAGACGACGTAGACGGCCGTTGTTTTCCATGGCGGTTCCTAGGCAGGCTCCGAGGGGGCGGTCGATACGGCGTTGGGCTGGCTGGTGGCCTCGCCGTTGCGACGGGCGAGCGTGGCGGCGGCATCGCGGATGCGCTGTCGCAAGACGGGCGGCGACACCAGGACCAAGCTGCCGGCCGCCGAGAGCACACGGCTTACGACGTAGTCGGGATTGCGACAGTCAAACTCGACCAGGGTGCCGGGCTTGCCGCGCGAATCAGCCGGGGTGCGCACCGCCGAACCGAAGTCTTCCTCGGCGACCCAGGGCGTGTCCGCGCTGACCCACAGCTGGGCGCGCAGCGACGGCTCGCGCTCGAAACGCCAGGGCGAGATGGCGCCCTGCTCATGTAGCGAAAAGTTGCTGGGCACGTCGAAGTCGGGCGTGCGCGGCCGCGGCGCGACGGTGAGCTTGAGGATGCGATCGACGCGGAAGCGGCGGATGGCCTGGGCGCGGTGGCAAAACCCGACGAGCAGCCAGGCGCCCTGACGATAGACGAGGCCGTAGGGATCGACCTCGCGCGGCTCGCTGCTGCCCGCCGCGGGAAGCTCGCCATCGCTGTCGCCGGGCAGGCCATCACCCGACACCGCGGCAGCGGTCGCCGGAGCAGCAAACGGCACCGGAGCATGCGAGCCCGGGCGGTGCGCGTCGTACTCAAAGGTCAAGCGCTTGCGCAGATGCACCGCTTCCTGAATCTGCTCTAAGTGCTCGCTGAGCGCGCCGGTGCGATACACCGTCGGTAGGTGCAGCACGACCTCGTTTCCCGTCGGGCCGGGCGGAGGCGCAGCGCTGGCCTTGGGCTTAGAACGCCGCCGCGGCTTCCCCGACATACCCGACAGGTCGAACATCAGCTTGCGCATCGCCATCTCGGCGGCGTGGCGATAGGGAAACTCGT
>DAORCZ010000073.1:0-15772 GCA_035345735.1 Pseudomonadota bacterium
ACGCTGCCTCGCCATCGCTGACAAAGACGCCATGTGCCGCACTCTCGACGCACAGGCTCAGTGGGTACGCGCCGACTGGGACGCAGCCCAAGGTCGCAGCCCCTTGCCCGCACTCCTCCTCGCTCTCGACAAAGCAAGGCTCGCTACTCTCAGTCCAGAGCCCTTTCCAGACTCCTGGTGGACCCTCGCGGAATCCCTCCGTCGCCTCCTTACAGAACCCGCCACATCCGCCACCAAGCGCGCTGAACACGTGACCGCCGCGCAAGACGCCCTCGCCAAGTGCCTCGCCATCAACCCGCATCATCCTCTCTGCCACGCCTCCTCTGGCATGCTCGCTCTCACCCAGGCAAAACTCGCCCCCTCCTCCAACGATCGCATCCCTCTCGCCTCTCGCGCCGCGGCTGACCTGCAGACCGCTCTCCAATCCGACTCCCTTCTCCTCGCTCGCTTCGGCCAGGCCCTCACCGAAGCCCAGACTCTGGCTCGCGCGCCCTAGCTCGAGCGGCATGGGCTGCGTCTACAAAGCCCGCGACCATCGGCTCGGCCGCGTCTTCGCTCTCAAGTTCGTGATTCGCGATGAAGTCTCTCCGCCATGGGCCCACATCGCCTGCATCGGAGAGATTGGCCATGGCAGAGGGGTATCGGCAGCGGACAGCGACAGTGCGGATTGAGCCGCTCCTTCATCACGACCTCAGCGTGTTGGGAGGCTAAACCCACAACCTAGCCCCAAGCCGCCTCCGCGATCCCCCACCCTGGCCCACGAAGTGGACTGGCAGGCCAGGGCCCGTGGGCGCCCAGGGCTGCGGCAGCAAGCCCAGCCGACTGGTAGGGCCACGGCAGACCCCGTCCGTAGTCCGGCGGCGAGGCTCTGGTCGCCAGCCCAGCCGATGACAGCGACGTAGCCCTGGCCCCGCCCGGTCCGCAGCTGGGGCCTTGGCACAGCGGCTGCTGTCTGCCACGGGCACAGGCAGAAGCGCGGGAGCATTTTATGTTGTTTGATAAGCAGTCAGAACAGACACCGGGGCCTTGGGGTGATTCACTGCAGCCTAATAGCACAGCTAGGCCGTCAGGGAATTTTTTATCACCATCGACTGAAGGGTTTGGGTTATCAGGGCCTGGCCACGAAGCGCCGACTTCCCCACCAGACCGTCAGAGCCTAAACAACGTGTTTTCTCATTGGGCCGATGTCGACCCAACTAATAGCAACAAATCTGATGCGTCGGATGCCAAAAAGAAGACTGGTGGCGATGGCGACAACGACAGTGAATCCAAGAAAGACAGCGACTATCCCAAAGTCGTCACCATCGGGTCCGAGAAAGTGAATGTTGCCTCTGCCGAAGAGGAAACCGAGGCAGCGAAAATTATTGCAGACATCAAGAATATCTATGGGGTTGAGGTCTCCTCTTTGAATGGCATCAACGCCATCAAAGGCCAATACAGCCATGTGACTGAGTCGGTAAAAAACCAACTTACGACTCGCACCTGGGAAATCAAAGAGCTCCGGGCTCTGGCGCAGGCCCTCTCGCATTTTGGTCCTATCTTGGGCAAAAATCGCAAGAACTCACCGTTGAAAGACACAGACCAAGAAATTACATCGGTCAGCAAGGTGCATCAGGCCATCGACCATAACAACGCCAATGGTCAGCTCGATAACTCGACGCTGGGTGAGTATTTTAGCGGGGCAAAAAACTTCTCGATGTTTTCGGCTGGAACCAATAGCACGGTCGATTTTTCCGACAATAACAAGCAGCTTGAAGGTACCGCGATCCACGAGATCGCCCACGGACTCATGGCCAAGGAAGTTGACAGCTTCGCCCTCGTCTCGGGCTACTGGCTTGATCGCAATACCAAGAGCGGCGACGCCAGCGCCGAGGCCCCGCCAACCACCTACGGCCAAAAGAGCGCGAGTGAAGATCTCTCGGAGTCGGTGATGTTCTACTTTGTCGAACCCAGCACCCTCCTGCAGAAATGCCCCAAGCGCCATGCGTTTATTGATAAGCTGGTGCAATCTTGGCAACCGAAGAAGGAAAACCCCGTTGGTGACTTTCCCCCGATCACCCCCGGTCCATTCTCAGCCTATGCGTAACTACCGGCCGGCTTGGCCAGGCGCGGTAAGAAGGATAACGACGATGCAGGTCCTACTTGCGAGCGGTACGGCGCTCCTCTTGTCTTCTGGCTGCCTGTTGACGGAACCGACCCCCAAGGTCAACTCCCAAGTGCACGATAAAGGAGCCGATACGATGTCTCTTCCCATGGTTGATCGTGACACATTGAAGGCTCTGCTTGGTATGCCTCTGAATACTTTTGTTACAAAGTATGCCATCCAACCGAACCACATTCGCACTAACGTCAGCTACGAAGCACTCCGCGGCGTGACGGCGATTCATAACCCCAGCCTCAGCCCGGCTCATTTCTATTTCCGGGATGATCAGCTGATCCTGATCTATATGGGGAATCAGGCAGCCTTGAGCTCACTGAATCAGCAACAGCTGTTTGGCCAGCTTGGCGGTCGCGGCACTGAACTGCCCTCACGGGCCGGCAAGACCAGTAATTTGCATCTCTATTCGCGACAAGGCTTCGCGATGTCTGTCGGCGACGGTGTCGACTTCTATGAGCTTTTTTCACCGCTCAGCGACGCCGAATATCAAAAGAATATTTACGCCCCGAGCGAGCCTTTTCGCAAATAGCCCCCCGCCCATATTTCTATCTGCCGCGGGGGTTCGGCAGGGGCAGCCTCGCCCTGTCGCATTTCTGAGGGTACATGCCGTGGGAATAGCGGGACATCCTGCGCGACCGCGACCGGTTCCACCTGGACAGCCCGACTTCTGGGATTAGAGGGCGCCGTTGCGCGCTCATCGCAAAAAGCTGCGCCCAAGCGGTCATGGTGCGCTCTGCCGCGGTATGAATGACAGCGCTATGTGCAGCGAACAGCCAGGGACAGGGCAGTGGCATGGTGCAGCATCGTGAAACCTCAGGTTTGGCGGGCCACAGGCCCTACCGCAGTCAAATGGTATCCCTTGGGTGACACTTGGAGGGGCTGGCGCGCAGTCGCTATGCGATTACTTTTCGACCCCATTGGGTAGCAGAAGCCAGTAGCGACCTTCGCCGCCCATGCGCCCGCCAATGGCTGCCGCGGTCGCATCGTCGCCCCAATAGACATCCCCGCGGACGGCTCCCTGGATGCCGCTGCCGGTGTCTTGTGCGATGAGCAGGTGCTGCCAGGGCGAAGTGCCGGCGGTGTCAGCGCGCGGTGCGCGGGTGTCGACCCAGATCGGCGTGCCGTGGGCGATGAACGCGCGGTCGACCGCCATCGAGCGACGTGGGGTCAGGATGACGCCCTGCGATCCGACGGCGCCCGGTAGCTTCGATTCTTTGAAGAACACGAACGACGGGTTGTGATCGGCGATCTCGTCAAAGCGAGCCGGGTTGTCAGAAAACCACTTGCGAATGCCGGACATGGTGCCGTTGTACGCGCCGGTCAAAAGACCCTTTTCTTTGAGCACGCCGCCCACGCCGCGGTACTTGTGACCGTTCTTGCCGGCAAACTCCAGCCAGACGGTGCTGCCGTCCGCCATCACGGCTTTGGCGGACCCTTCGATCTGCGCGAACAGGACGTCGACAGGATCGTCGGCGTACATGATCTGAAGCGACTGCGCAGCCAGCGCGCCCAGGCGAATTTCGGAGCGCGTAAAGTACGGCACGAGGGTTCCCTGGTTATCGAGACGTCCCCAGATGCGGCGGCCGTGTGCGTCTGGAATGAACGGCGAGAGATCGACCATCGCGAGGTCCGCTGGCCGTCCGAAGATCGGCACCGTGTACTTTCCGCCTTTGCCCCGTGACGCCTGGATCTGCTGCACGAAGTAGCCGGTCAGTTTGCCGACCGGACCGCCTCTGCCGGCGGCCTGCCACGGCGAGAATTCGGACTCAAAGAACGCGCGCGCGGCCTGGTGGTCGCCCGGTTTGAGCTTGTTTGCCCGGTCACAGGCGTGGCGCCACTGCTTCGCTTGGCCACCGTGACCATCTGCCCCCACGGCGTCATCGTCCTTGTGCTCAGCGAGCTTGACGCAGGAAGCGATGAACGCGGGCACGGCTTCGTGGTGCTTTTCATCGGCCCAGTTGGGAAGCTCGCTCCACTTCACTTTGGTCAGACTGAGCTGATCGTGTATGGGCGGTTTCTCGACGGGGAGTACGGGACACTCATGCGCCTCCGCCGGTACGCCACCGCTGACTAGAGCAAGCAGCAGGAGCCAGGGAGTGCCCCTTCGTTGCGGGGCTGGCGAGGCTTGGTATCCAGCAGGCTTGGGCAGATTCATCGCGCATTCATTGTAGTGGTTTCCGTGATAACAAGTCCGCTGAGCAAACTCATGCGATCGATCTGTAAGCGAACCCCTTTTCTTCTGAGCGCAGCCGGTCTGTTCTTGTTCGTTTTGCCATGGAGCGGCTGCGATCCCGCTCCAGAGGTTGTCCCTTCTGATTCCGTTTCACACACGGCGCAGGAGCTTCGCGACGCGCCCACGGTGGAATCCTTCGAGTACATCGTCGTCGGCTCGGGCGCTGGCGGTGGCCCCTTGGCGGCCAACTTGGCGCGGCAACGGCATTCGGTGTTGCTGCTCGAAGCCGGTGAAGACGTGGGCGGTCGACTGACCTATCAGGTCCCGGCCTGGCACACGCAATCCACCGAAGATGCGGCCATGCGCTGGGACTACTTCGTGAAGCATTACGAGGACCCCACGCAGGCGCGCAAGGACTCCAAGATGGAGTACGAGGGCGGCACGGCCAAGGGCATTCTCTACCCGCGCGCCGGCGCGCTCGGAGGCTGTTCGTCGCACAACGCGATGATCACCGTCTATCCGCACAACAGCGACTGGAACAAGATCGCGAGCCTCACCGGTGACAGCAGCTGGAGCGCGGCGAACATGCGCCAGTACTTCCAGCGCGTCGAGCGCAACCGCTATCTGACCTCGTCGATCGACCTGCGCGGTCACGGGACCAATGGCTGGCTGCAGGTCGAGCGCGCGGACACGACGCTGGGGCTACTGGACGCCAAGATTCTGATCACGGCGCTGTCGGCCGCCATCGTCGCCGGCAATGACGAGCGCAGCCTGCTTCGGGCCCTGCTTGGCGACTTCCGCGAGATCCTCGCCATCATGAATCGCGACGTGAACAGCGCCGATCCCGGGCGCGATACGCTTGAAGGCGCGGGGAGCATTCCGCTGGCGATGGCCGACGGTCGGCGCAACGGCACGCTGGAGTATCTCAAGCGGACGGTGGCCGAGGGGTATCCGCTGACCATCCGCACCCAAGCCCTGGTCACCAAAGTCCTGTTTTCTTCGACTCCCGCTCCCGGCGGCAAACAGAAGGCGACGGGCGTCGAGTATCTAGCCGGTGGACGCCTATATCGCGCCGATCCGCGGGCTCCTCGCACCGGGGCCGGGGGGACGGCAAAGACCGTCAACGCCAGCCGCGAAGTCATCTTGGCCGCGGGTGCCTTCAACACGCCGCAGCTCCTGAAGCTGTCGGGAATCGGGCCGGCCGCCGAGCTTTCCAAATGGAGCATTCCGGTTCGGGTGAATCTGCCGGGCGTGGGCCGGAACCTGCAAGACCGCTACGAGGTCGGGCTGGTCAGCGAGGTGGACAGCGATTTCTCGCTGCTGGCCGGTTGCAAGTTCGCAGACGTCGCTTCGGATGCCTGTCTTAGCGAATGGAAGTCGTATGGCACCGGGCCCTACGCCTCGAACGGTGGCGTGATCGCGCTCACCAAGCGCTCGACCCCCGGACTCCCGGATCCCGATCTGTTTGTCTTCGGACTGCCGGGCGCGTTCCGGGGATATTACCGCGGCTATTCGAGCGCCGTGCTCGCCGATAAGAAGCACTTCACCTGGGCCGTTCTCAAGGCGCACACCAAGAACAAGGCCGGTCAGGTCACGCTGCGGTCCGCGGATCCGCGCGACACGCCGGAGATCAGCTTCAAATACTTCCACGAAGGGGATCGGGCAGCCGGAGAAGACGCCGCCGACCTCAACGCCATGGTCGAAGGCGTCCTGTATGCCCGCAAAATCATCTCGAAAGCGGACACCCTGATGCTGCTTGGGAAGTTCGAGGAAGTCTTCCCGGGGCCGGCCGTGCGGACCCGCGATCAGATCGCGCAGTTCGTGAAAAATGAGGCCTGGGGGCACCATGCCTCGTGTACCGCCAAGATCGGCGCCGCGAGCGATCCCATGGCCGTGCTCGACAGCAAATTCGTCGTCCGCGGTACCGCCAACCTGCGCGTCGTCGACGCCTCCGTCTTCCCCGAGATCCCCGGCTTCTTCATCGTCACCCCGATCTATATGATCAGCGAGAAAGCCAGCGACGTGATCCTGACGGACGCGCACTAGCAGCCCTCGCGAAGCGCCCGTCAGAAAGTCCCCTAGGTTTCCGCTCGTCGTCGGCCTGCCTGGATATACTCGCCGCTTCCCTTTCACGGAGGTTGGCTCATGTCGACATCTCGCTCTCTCCTGCAATCCCTGCTGCTGCCCTTGCCCTGGCTCCTGTTGTCGTGCGGAGATGTGGTCCCAGAGGACGCCGCGCCGCCGGTCCCTGAAACGGCGGAATCCGACGAGGTCGCACCGCGTCTGCCCGAGCCGATGAGTGTCGAGGGGCCGATGCCAACGGCTCCCCCTGCGGAGGCCGCCGTCGACTGCAACGTCGCGCCCACCGCGCGCAAAGACTTGGTGTGCTGGCGTTGGCGCTGTGACCGCATCAATCGCAGCGAAGGGACGTGGAGTGGCAACTTGGCCTCCTGTACCGCTGGCGATATCTCGGCGGCCGGTCGTACAAACGCGCTCCGCATGGTGAATCTGTATCGCTTCCTGGGTGGCTTGTCTGCCGTGACCACCGACGCGACCAAGAACGCCGCGGCGCAGAAGTGCGCGCTGATGGAGCACGCCAACGGCATGCTCTCGCACACGCCGCCGACCACTTGGAAGTGCTACTCCAGCGAAGGCGCGACGGCCGCTGGACGCAGCAACATCGCCACCGCCCCGGGCGTCAGCGCCGTCGACCTGTACATGGCCGACCCTGGCAACCCGACCACCATTGGCCACCGTCGCTGGATCCTGTCGCGAAGCCTGGGGCCGATCGGCCTGGGTTCGACGCTCGTTGGCACCGCGGGCTATTCCTGCATGCACGTGATCGGCGGCAGCGGCATGGCCAGCTACGCGTATCAGGCGTGGCCGCCCCCGGGCCCGGTGCCGATCGAGATGTGGAACGCCGTCAGCTTCGCGCCGCTCGACACGGTGGGCTGGACCGTGCAGAGCGACACCATCAACCTGACGGGGGCAACCGCCACCCTCAAGGACGGAAGCACGGTGGTCCCGACCAGCACCACGACCTTGGGTTCGGGCTACGGCAGCACCTATGCCATCCGCTTTGCGCCGACCTCGACATCCTGGCGGGCACAGGCTGGCCACACGTACAACGTCACCATCACCAAGACCGGCATGACGCCGATCACCTACGCCGTCCAGCCGACCGCCTGTCCGTAGGCCAGCCGCGGCGGGGCTCGGCGGTGCCGCAGACCACAGGCGCCACGCAGAGGGGTCCTCGCAGGGATGCAGGTCGCGCTGCGATGATCGGCACGACCATCGCCGGTGTCCGCTACCAGCGCAGCGAACGACCCGCGCTTCTTCCGCCACCATCCACGGGTCCCGGCTTCAAGCCCGCTCGCCCCGCCGCTGTCCACCTGCGGTCGTGCGCTGCCGTTTATGTCCCCAGCAGCGACCGGGGCAGCCGCAGCTGATCGACGTATTCCGGCCCACGATAGTCGATCACCACGCGACCGAGATCGAGGGAGGGTCCGTGTCCCGAGACATACTGTGCCTGCGCGAAAGCGCTGACCGTCACAACGCCCAATAAGTCGTGCACAAACGGCTGCAAGCCCGACAGGACCAGCCGCGCATCCGAGCCAATGGGGATATCGGCGCCAAAACCCCCCAGATGAAACGAGAGCTTCGGAATCCCATTTCGACCGTATGCATAGACCAGGCTGTGCCGACCCATCAGCTCGCCCAGGAATCGCAAGGCGTCATCGTGGACCGCGGCCGCCAGGATCGCCGGCTGCCCGTCCGCGTAGGAATGGGGCACCGACACAGCATAGGCATAGTGTGGCAGCCGGTCGCCGGCGTGCAGCGAGAGCGTGCCCAGGCTGTCGATGGCCTGGCGTTCGTCGTTGATCTCCACGAATCCGCGATAGGCCACACGCAGAAAGTCTGTCGCCACGATGTGGGAAATTCCCAACCCCAGCTGCCCAGTGCCGAAGCCCGGCTCTAGCGGCTGCAGCGACAGCGCAAAGCGCACGGAGTGAATCCCCCCCGATCCGCTGGGGAGGACGACTCGCCCCGCGATAGACCGCGAGCTGCGCGAGAGCAGCATCGTCTGGCGGCCGCCGCGATCCGAGCGATCGCCATCCGGCAGCTCGCCATCGTAGCCAAACGGACAGCACTCTTGGCTGGGTGCGAAGAAGGCCAGGCCATCGATTCCACCATCGGTGCGCTCGCGCAGCACGCGCAGCCCAAGCTTTCCTGTGTCATCGCTGCGAATGAGATCGAGCGAGATGACCTGGCCTGCGGGCGTGCGAAAGAAGTGATAGCTGCAGGCATACGGCGTGTAGTTCGGTGCCACATCGGGGGCATGCGCGTGCTCCGCGAGCGGCGTGATCTGCTGGTGCAAGACCCGCAGACGCGACAAGAGCTCGATCATCGTCAGACTCCTCCGGGCAAGGACAGGTAGCGGTCGCGATACTCGGCGAAGCGTTGGTCGATCTGCTGCGCGGTGACGCCGTATTTCTCCAGCGTATAGTCGGGCTTGCCGTGCTTGTGCTGCGGCTGCTGGGCTAGGTAGTCCTTCAGCCGGTCTTCCAGGCTGGCCGGGTACGCGATCCCGAAGGACTGGTAGATCCGCTGTACCGTGCCCACCGGGTCGGCCATCAAGCCGGCGTATTCCAGGTCGAAGAACTGTCGCGAGGTCTCGGGGTGCGCATCCCGGTGTCGCATCAGCCGCTGCGTCATGGCTTCGTACAGCTCGCAGACGAAGGGCCCCAGCGTGCGGCGATCCCAGGACTCGGGCAACCAGTAGCAGCCGAACAGGGCCTCGATCAGGTAACACAGCGAGGGCACCGTCACTTTTGGATCGCGGTGCAGCAGAACGACCCGCGCGTCGGGAAACGAACGCATGAACGAGTCCAGGTGGAGCAGGTGCGAAGGCGACTTCAAGGTCCAGTGCGACGCAGGCGCGTAGCCTGTCTGCAGCACCTGCAGGTAGATCCGGAGGTATTTGAAGACGAAGTCTTTGTCCGGATCGAAGATCAGCCGCTGGTACCTGGCATCGGAGAGGGGGATGTGCATGAACCAGTTCATCTGGTGGGCACCGATCACGTTCTCCTCTTCGATCATGTCATGCGTCGTCGGGTGCGCTCGGTCCCGCTTGGCAAAGCCCTCGGGCAGGATGCGCCGCCCCTGATCGAAGTGCGCCTTCAGCAGGACCATGCGCCGGTCGCTGTACTGTGCCGCCCGGCTGGTGGCGGGTGGCAGGTGCGACCAGGGGCCGTACATCTCATGCAGGAATGGGCTGCGGGTCCTCTCATCTTGGTGCAAGAGGTTGTAAAGCAGGGTGGTGCCGGTGCGATGCATGCCCATGATGACCACGGGCCGCGCGAGCGGCTGCTCCAGCACCTCTGGGTGCCGGGCGACGTAGTCCATGCACTCTCGGCGGGCATGGAGGCACGAGCGCGCCCAGGCCTTGATGCCCAAGAAGAACATGGCAGACAGCCGAGGCCGGTCGCGGCACCCTGCAAGAAAGGCGGAAAGCAGCTGGTGTACCGGGGCCTGGTCGCCGAACGCCGGGTGGACGCGCGGGACGTCCAGCAACGCCGCCAGCTCCCGCTCGTCGGGGCGGAGGAGGGAGACGCCGAGGCGCCGCCGAAGGAATGCATCGGCTTGTCCCAGCCACAGGAGGGGCCTGAAGCAAGCGTCACTCACAAACGGAGAGGAGTCCGCGATCATCCGCATGGGTCAGCGTATCAGAGCATAGGACGCGCGACCCTCCTCCTTCTCCCCGAGACATGGGGTGGACTTGCCTGGCATGGGCCTTGCGCCACGACGAGTCGATGGCGCTGCCCGGTGGGAAGCACACCTGCCGCGAGCGACCTGGCAGCTTTCTGGAGCCGGTCGACAAATACGGGAAGTTTTTGTCGGCGCTGCGACCTAGAGACAGGCTCGTGCTCGCGGGCATCTGGTCGCCTTCGCTGCTCGACTACCAGAGCCGCGGCGACACAGGAGATGGAAAGTTGGAAGTCGTCTCCTCGGTTCCTGGCCATCCTTCACGGAAAGCCGCTCTGTTGGGTGGGGGAAGTCGATTCACCGTTGATGCCATGAGGCCAACCCTGCAGCCCTTGCCGGCCGCAGGGGTCGCTGTCTGGGAATGGACGGTCCTCCCGCGGCAGACCGGCATACAGCGGCTGTCCGTCGTGGCAACGCAACGCACCGACGGTCCAAGCCAGCCGATCGACCTTCCTCTACTGCCCACAACCGTCGAAGTAAGCGGGGCGTCGGCCGCCAAGCTGCAACCCGCGTCGGGACAACCCGAGCCGGCTCGCCTCACTCATCGGTACGCCGCCTTTGTCGCGGCGATGCATCGGCAGATTCACCCCCACTGGATGCGTGCGTGAGCGCCGACGCCTCGCCGTATCGGGCCAGCCTGGGAACCTGGCAGCTGCGGTGCTGTCTACAGAAGAAATGAGTGCAGCAATATCGATGGGTGGCCAGGTTCGGGGACAGCAACCGATGTCACGGCGGGCCCTTCTGGGTGGGGCGGCAGCCCTCCTGGGTGGGGCAACAACCCTCCTGCCGCTCAGCGGAACCGGGCGCGCCCTGCGGCGCCTCTGTACGGAACTTCGCACCGAGGTGCCCATGGGGATTGATGAGTTATCCATGGCATATCGGCGGGGACGCCGGGCGGGAAAGCCGCTTTTGGTACGGCTCTGGTGTGGCAACGAATCGCCCAGGGCCCTCATCGAGCGCCGGCGCGCGTTCGCCGACTTGTTCGAAATTGGCGACATCTCTGACATCGCGCCGCTGGCACTTTGCGAATCCGTGGAAGCCTGTTTCGACGACGTCGCCGCACTGCTGAACATCACGCGGCCGCTCACCGGACTCGAACTCATGCTGATCGAGACGACGGGCCAGCGGCCGATCGGAACCTTGCTCGAGCCGTTTCTCCATATCGAGCTGCCGAGTCCACCGGCCGGGCCAAGGTTCTTTTGTGGAAACATGACAAAAGAAGAGATACAGCATGCAGATGAGCAGTACGCGCAGAAGCTGCATGCTCATGCGAGGCGCATAGCGCCGTACGTGATTGCCCAACGCAAACTACGTTCTCAGCGTCTCTCGCGAGCGATTGCCAAAGTGATTGCCCCCGACATGGGGGCGCTGTCCCGGCGCGCCAACGATGCACGCGCCGCATTTTCCGCGGAAAACCGCGAAACGGTAGAGCGGGCGCTCGCCCGCCAAGAAGTTCCGCCTCAGCCCCTGTGTCATCAGGCCGCGGCGCTTGTGGCTTTGACGATGGCGCAGACACCCGACCCCACCATCAAGGAGCGTTTCATCCAAGCGCTCGCGGACTCCGCCATTTCCCATTGGGACTGATCGGGAAACGTCTGGCAGTCCCCCAGCCTTCTTACGATAGCCAGCCCGGTACGGATCGGGCCCGCAAGAGCGCGGCGCTGCTAGAACGGCTCCGCGCTATCAACCGGAATGAACGCGCGGCTCCCATGTCGCCCGTCGAGAACAACCCCTAACTCGCTGATCTTCTGCAATTTCCTCCGCGTTTTCACGCCACTCTTGAGCCGCGTCGGCTCTGGGCGCAGACCCTGCGCGCGGGCCGGGTCATCGGCAGCGGCTGCGCGCATTCCTACCGTCCGCAAACTCCTCCTTCGTCGCGGCGGGGTCTGGTACAGACTGTGCTTTTTCTTTCAGCAGGCGAGCCGGTCGGGGATCTGGCACTTGGGATCTGGCACTTGGGATCTGGCACTTGGGTCCTGGCCCGGCCCGCCACGGGTAGGAGAAGCGCTCATCATCCCATGTACCCTCGACATGCACAGCCCAGATTCCTATTTCCGGTCATCGCCACGAGCCTCCTTTTTTGGCTAGGTCTGGCGACCGGGGGACCGGCTGCAGCCTTCGCCCAGGAACACCCCGTGGCGCCAGCCGTCGTCGAGCCTCCCTGCGCTGCGGACGCGAGTGATGCACCAGCCGCGACAAACCAGGGAGCCTTCGAGGTACGGGTCGACAACTCACGCCTCAGCATCCTGGCGCCGCGCCCGCCGGGAGCCTGCCTGCTCGGCAGCCTAGAGTTGCCCGGCCCAGTGACCGCCAGAGTCAGCAGCCGCACCACGGCCTATTTCAGCAGTCGCAGCGCTGAGCTTTGGGTGGTCGACCTGCGCCAGCCGGCCCAGCCACGGCTGTTGCAGCGCCTGCCCACCATCTGTCCAATGACTGACCTGGTGCTGGCCACGCAGGACGACGAGCTTGTCGCCAAGAGCCCGACGCAGCAGGCGGTGCGCTTCGACGTGTCCGACCCGCACCGCGTGACCGTCTCACCCACGTCCTTGCGGGCCGCCTGCCAGGAGCCGGCGTGGTCGGGCAGCGCTGGGCCAGGGCGGAGCGCTGCCCAAGTCTCCTACTCCCGACGGCGGGGTCAGGAGCTGTTCGGCGCCGGGCTGGGAGTCTTCGCCGGCACCTATCTGCCCCTGCTGATCGGCAATGCCCTGACCCATCCGGTCAATGGCTGGTACTTCCTCCCCGGCTCTCCCATTGCTCTCGGGATCGACTTGATAGACAAGACGGCGAAGTGTAACGGCCTATATTGCGGTTTCGGGGGAGCCTTCGCGGGGCTCTCGATTGCGTGGGGTGCCGCGCAGCTGGCGGCCCTGTCCTTGGGGATCGCCGGGGTGGTGATCTGGGCCCGGTAGCCCCGCAGATAGCGCCTGCTGTGCTAACGGCGCTCGCGGACGCTGCGTGCCGCTCCGCGGGGATTGCGCACGCGAAGGCGGCGCATCATGGCCCGCACGGTTCCGCCGGGGTCGCGGGCCTTGCCATGACCCACTTCACCAAGCAAACGAGCCGCTTCGCTGGCGTTGCCACCCGCTTGCAGCAGGGCGGCGCGCAGCGCCAGACGCTCTAGCTCGTTCACCGTGGCGCGCAGGTTCATCCCTCCCTCGCTGACGCCCCGCTCGATGGCTCCGGCGTTGAGCATCCCGCTCGGACTCGCCGCGCTCCCCGCCCCCAGCTCGCCGGGGATGAGTGGCTCGCCGCGCACGATGCGTCGCGGCAGATCCGACAGCAGAAGCTCCTCCCCGCCGCGCTTGCCGACCAGCGAGTGAAAGATCACGTTGCGCAGCTCGCGGACATTGCCGGGAAAAGGATAGCGGCGCAGCACCGCCATCGCTTCCGGCGTGACTCGGCTCACCCGGGCCCGCGACTTGGCGCTCGGTTCCTCCTCGAAAAAGCGAGCCAGAAAATGTTCAACCAGCAGCGGCAGATCGTCGAGCCGGGCCCGCAGCGGCGGCAGCTCTAACGAGACGATGGCCAAGCGTTGATAGAGGTCGGCACCGAACACTCCCTTTTCCAAAAGGGGTCGCAGGTCGCGATTGGTGGCCGCGATGAGCCGGAAGTCCACCCGGTGCCACTCGTTTTCGCCCAGCCGACTGACCACGTGATCTTCGAGCACGCGCAGGAGCTTGGTCTGCACCGAAAGCGGCGTGTCATCCACTTCGTCGAGAAACACCGTGCCATGCTGCGCCGCCATCAGCTGACCGTCGTAGCGCTGCACCGCGCCGGAGAACGCGCCGCGGCTGTAGCCAAAGAGCTCCGCCTCCATCAATTCATTCGGGATGGCGGCGCAGTTGATCGGGACGAAGCTGTGCTCACGCCGGGGGCTCCAGCGATGCAGCAGGCGGGCGATGACCTCTTTGCCGGTCCCGGTCTCGCCAGTCAATAGCACTGGCTGCGAAGTGCGAGCCGCCCGAAAGACCGCAGCCAAGAGCTCTCGCCCGCTTGCCGACTGGGTGACAAACTCGGGGGCCAGTGGTGGTTTATCGACGGGAACCGACAGCTCTTGCAAGCGTCTAAGCAGGCGCTCAGAGGCGCCTTTTTGATCGCGTGAAAACGCATCGTAGGCACCGCGCAACACCGCCGCCTGCAGCGCCCGCGGGCTCAGCTCACCGCGGCCAATCCATAGCCAAGGCAACTCAGCTGCGGCTTCCGGCTGCGCTTCAGGCAAGGCATCGCGAAAGTACACGCGGGCGACACAGTCGGCCTTGTCGCGCCGATGCAGCACGACTTCGGCGGCGCTCAGTTCTCGGCTCCACGACGGAGGGGGCGACCCACCCGCCCAGGCAATATTGATCATCCCCAAAACATTACTGCTCATCCGAAATGAATTCACGCTCAATCCCAGAGGGCTTGACGGTTCTCGACGGGCGGCTTGGGCCGGAAGGCTGGCACGCGGCGTGCGATGGAGCCCCTTGTGCCAAGGAGGCACTCGTCATGTTCGAAGTTTCTTCTCTGCATCTTGGGCTGTATGTCGTGGGCGCTGTCGCGGCCCTGCTGCTGATCCCGCTGGCCCTTGGGGCCTGGACCATCGGCGAACAGGAGGCGGGCCTGGTGATCAAGCGCTTCGGCAAGGCGCTGCCTGACGGTCGTCTGCTGGCGCTGCACGGCGAGGCGGGCTTTCAGGCGCGACTCTTGCCGCCCGGCTGGCACTTTTTCCTGTGGCGCTGGCAGTACAAAGTGGTGCGCGTGCGCAACCTCGTGGTGGCCCCAGGCGAGATCGCGCTCGTCGTGGCGGCGGATGGTGCGACGATTCCGGCCGGGCGCATCCTCGGGCGCGAGGTGCCCTGCGACGACTTTCAGGACGCCGAAGCGTTCTTGCGAGCCGGCGGTGAGCGTGGCCGACAGCTGGGCTTTCTGCGCGCCGGCACCTATCGCATAAACCCGGCGCTGTTCGAAGTGATCACCGCGCGTGACGCCGAGCGCCACGGCATGGAAGCGAGCATGCTGCGCGTGCGTCACATTGCCCCGAACCGCGTTGGCATTGTCACGACGCTCGACGGCATGCCGATTGATAGTGGCGATGTCGCCGGGGCGATGGTGCTTGGGCACGACAGCTTCCAGCGCGGTCAGGCCTTCATCGATGCGGGAGGTCGCCGCGGCCTGCAAGAACAGGTGCTGCTGTCAGGAGCCTGGAACCTAAACCCCTGGTTTGTCTTCGTTGAAGAGAGCGCGATGACCGAAGTCCCCATCGGCTACGTCGGCGTGGTCGTCAGCTACGTCGGCAGCCCGCACCTGGATGTGTCGGGTGTGGCCTTCAAGCACGGCGACCTCGTCAAGCCGGGCCACAAGGGCGTGTGGGTCGAACCGCTGCTGCCCGGTAAGCACCCGATTAACTCGCGCATCATGAAGGTCGAGCTTGTCCCGACGATCAACATCGTCCTCAACTGGGCGGCGCGCTCCGAAGCGCATCAGTACGACGATCGGCTGTCATCGATCCTCGTGCGCTCGAAAGACGGCTTTAGCTTTGCCATCGACGTGTCGCAGATCATCCACATCAGCGCGCAGGAAGCGCCGCGCGTCATCTCGCGAGTTGGCTCGGTGCAAAACCTTGTCGATCACGTGCTGCAGCCCATCGTCGGCAACTATTTCCGCAACTCGGCGCAGGAGTGTTCGGTGCTCGACTT
>DAORCZ010000074.1:0-15759 GCA_035345735.1 Pseudomonadota bacterium
TCGAGCCTGGCTGTCGAGCTGCTCTCGACGCTGGATCTGCACGCCGGACCCGCCGCGATGGCCGATTGGCTAGGCCTCTCTGGCCACAGCCTGCGCGATCCCGCGATCGCTGAGCTCCAGACCCGGATCCTCCGCTTTCTCGACGGTGAAATCGTGCGTCGCCTGCTGCAACCGGGGGCGCCGCCGCTCCACACCGCGCAGCCATTCGATGTCCCGCTGGGAGCGCTGCGGGTGCGCGATCGCTTCGACTGGGTCATCGGTGATCCGTCGGTGCGCGGCGACAGTGATCTGCACGTGCTGCAGCTTCGCTACGGCTACAGCCCCGACCCGGGCTCGCCGCTGGCTCAGGCGCAGCTTCAGATCTTGGCGCAGGCTGCTGCTGCTCATTTCGGCTGGCAGCCCGGCGGGCGACGGCTACAGCTTGCCTTCTGTGACTTGCGCGAGGCCGTGCCGCGACCGCGCTTCCGCCCGCTGGATGCGCTCCTTGACGAGGGCCGCGGCTCCGTAATCCCCGACGCGGACGCCGCGCTGCTAAGTCTGGCCGAGGCGATCTGCCTGCCGCGCTTGCCGGTGCGTGACTGCTTGGCGCTCGGCTGTGGCTACCGCGACCAATGTCATCCCGGCGAGCCACGCTGAGTGACGGCGGCCGGCTAGGGAAGAGGTGCATAGCAGGTGCAGTCCACGTCTCCCGACGCGCAAGGAATGCCAAGTCCCCCGGCTTTGCTGCACGGCGTTCCGTTGCAGCAAGGAACAGAGCCGCCCACGGTGCAGGCCTGCCCGTACTGCGCGCACAGCGGCCGGGGATTGGGATCCCCCAGCCGGGTCACCGGCGCTGTGCAGATCCCTCGCGTCGAACCCAGGGGCGCCGGACAGTCGAAGCCGACAT
The DNA here is from genome assembly GCA_035345735.1 of Pseudomonadota bacterium. Classification (GTDB taxonomy): domain Bacteria; phylum Myxococcota_A; class Polyangia; order Palsa-1104; family JAEUJZ01; genus JAEUJZ01. The sequence goes on from DAORCZ010000074.1 coordinate 887, forward strand.
CGCAGCAGTCGCCAGGGACGGTGCACAGCCCCCCCGGCGGGGAGCAGCGATTCCCCCCCGCGCCGCAGCGCAGGATTCCACCGGCATCAGGAACGCACGCGAAGCGGTCGCAGCAATCGGCAACGTTCGAGCAGGTCTCGCCCGTCTGGCGACAGGCGGTCAGGCCATCGCAGCGCGGAACCCCCTCTCTGTCGAGCTTGCAGCTTCCTCCGCCACAGCAGGTGTTGCGTGTCGTGCCGCAGACGGCCATGGCACCGCTGTACTGGCAGGAATTGCCCTGCGGATTGCACCCCGTTGGGCGTCCGCAATGGCCTATCGCATATCCAGCGGCGTGGGCGCACCGCACCTGGCCATCGCCGGGAAGACCACTCCCGGCGTAGCCGCAGCAGTCGCTGTCGGTTAGACAGCTTTCGTTGGTTTGCCGACAGCCCGACGGCACCTGACATACCGAGACACCGCTGTACGCATTCGGGCGGCACAGGTTGCTGCTGCAGACACAGCCGCGACAGAGCACGCCGGCCACTTGGGGGTTGCCGGTGCCGCTCAAGGGCGGTGCCGCGCAGGTACCGACGCGATCGCTGCCCGTTTTCCAGCAGACGTCGTAGCAGCAGTCACTGTCCCGGGAACAGATGTCCCAGTACTGTCGGCAGCCTGACGCCCCCAACGAGCAAGTGGCCGTCGTCGGATCGCAGAGACCCGAGCAGCAGTCGGCGTTGGTGAGGCAGGGATTGCCGGAGCTCTTGCACCACACGCCAGGTTGCAGCGCCTGGCACACCGCAGGCGATCCCGAACAGAGTCCGCTGCAGCACGCATTTCCCGTCGAACAAGGGGCGCCATCGGGCTGGCAGCTGGCTCGGCAGCGCTGGTCAAGACAGCTTAAGCCACAGCACTGCGCACCCAGACCACACACCGTACCGGTCGGGAGACACAGTTGACGGGGCGCGCAGCTGCGGGTGCTGCCGTCACAGATGCCAGAGCAGCAGCTCTCGTTCTGGTCACAGGACTTTCCTGTCGCACGACATTCCGGCAGGCAGGTCAAACTGTCGGGATCGCAAGATCCAACACAGCAGTCCGTCGTCAGGCTGCACGACTGTCCAGAGGCCTGACAGGAACGGGGCGCGCTTTGGCACAACCCGCTCCCGGCATCGCAATATCCGGAGCAGCAGTCACCAGGCTGAGTGCACGGCTCGAAATCAGCTGCGCACCGCGCAGGCCTTGCGAGGTCAGGCACCTCCCCTTGAGCGCCGGCGCCCGGTCGCGCCGAGTTACACGCGAGCCACTGCATGCACAACAGCGATAGGAACACGCAGTCCACCCCGCAGCCACGTACCCGCGCTGTCCAGACAGGTGCCATCCCTTCCAGCGTACCAAAGAGCCTGGTCTCTCCCGCGAGTCGGTTTGCTGCCGGCGGCCAGCGTGCGCATTGCTGCGAAATGGAGGAGTGCAAAATCGCCCGGCAAGCGATCCCATCGGCGCTTTCGGAATGCCCTGCACCGTCGCTGGGCAGCGCTCTTGGCGAGGCGCAGGTTTGCTCGTACCATGCATGTTGGTATGGCATCGAGAAATGGGCGATGCGCTGTCTCGGGTAGCCGTGTTGCGGTGGGCGTGCTGCTGGCTTGCTGGGTGTGCGCGTACTCTGGGTATGCGCAGAATGATCCGGTCTCCGGGCACGTCTCCGAGGCGGATGCACGCAGATCCCTCGACGACAGCAGCAGCCTCTCCACGACCAGAAAACTGTGCGTAATCCTGGGTGATGGCACGGTCGCGTGCACGGACAGCGAGAGCTGGCGGATGAATCGCCAGGTCTTGCAAAACCTCGCGGACCGTAACGGCAGCGCGGTACCTATCGACAAGCAGGTCCGCTGGAAGGGGATTCCCCGGCTCAAGGACATCGTGGCCCTGTCGTCGGGCGGAAATAGCTTCGTGTGCGGACTTTCCAGAGCCGGAAGGGTTCTCTGCTGGGGTGAGGAGCCGTTCGATGAACCGAAACGAGCCCTGTTCAGAACATCCCAACCCGACGGGGGGGCTCCTTGGGACCTGCCTCCCAATCCGGTGAGAGGACTGCCGCCGGGAGCCATTGCGCTAGCCGCAGGGTACCTGGCGGTCTGCGTGCGCCTGGCAGACGGCTCGCTCACGTGCTCCCGGGAGTCGGACTTGAACGGCCCGAAGGCCCAGCGACAGCGCAGACCCTGGGCCGCGCGTAGCGTGGTCATTCGGGAATATGGCGACTGCGTGCTGGACCAGCAGGGCACGGTCGCCTGCGCGTATGGTTCTGAGAGCGGCGGCGGCTGGCTGGTCGGCCGTGGCTTCTCAGGACCCCTCACACGGATCAGCCTGTCCGGTGGCGGCGAGTACCTTCAGGCCCTGGTGGGACTGACGCGGGCCGGCAAGCTCGAAACCTGTAGCCTCTTCCAGATCGACAAGCGCTGCACCGAAATCGCGAACGCTCCGAATCAGATCGTCCAGCTGGTCGGCAATTGCGCGCGCACGAAAGCCGGCGAGGTGCATTGCTGGAATGAGCTTTTGATGGGAACGCCCCAGGCGCAGCGGATCGCACTTCCCGAACCAGCGGTCGAGCTTTCGGCCGGGCTGACCCCCAGATGTGCGCGGCTCGTCTCGGGAAAGCTGGCCTGCATCGAGTTCAGCCCGCCGTTCGGGATACCGATTCCCGTGCCGTATCTCATCGACCCGCCCAGGCTTCCTTGAACCGCTGAAGTGAGCCTATGCGGTCGCTGCGAAGTGGGCGCGGCGGACGCAACGAATCGTGCGGCGATGCTACGATCCGTTCTTGGGGGGCCGATATGAAGACGGATTGGTGGATCGTCTGTGCGATGGGAATCCTGGGCTGCGGCACGTCTGTTCCGGTGGACTATCCCACCGACGCTGCGGCGGTCATCGCCAAGGCGCTCAGCAATGACGTAAAGCTGTCGGGAGAGGTCAAGGACGCCGGATACCACGTCTATGATCTCGGCAGTGTCCCCGCCAGTTCGGAGCTGTCGTGGTTCATGTGCGGCATTCGCAAGACCGAACTGACCGAGACCTGCCGCACGCTGCGCGGGGACGCCGAGGGGCCGCCTGGCTGCACCGTGACGGCCGCACAGATTGGCGACTGGGTGACCACGCCGGTGCGCTGTGCGATGCGCTTCACGTTCCCCGCTCACAACGAGTCCTCGATCGCCAAGGTGCTGACGCTCGACCTCGATCCCTGCACATCGTTCAAAGACTGTCAGTCGCTTCCCTTTAACGGATGCGAGACGGTGATTCAGCGGCAGTTTGAAGCCGCCCAGATCGCGCGGGTCGATGCGGCAACCTGGAGCAGTCCGCGCACGCACGTCATGATGCACGGCCCCGTCTCTGCGCTGCGGCCTGTCGATGCTGCGCTGTGCAACGAGGCGCGTGTCGCGGCCGACAACGTCTGCGGCGAGCTCGTCGCCACCATGTCTTCATTCATCAGCACGTGTCGCCCGACCGTGGTCTTCGCGCACGACGATCACGAAGATCGCGACTTCTGCGCGGTCCGCTTCGAAGTCGGTTTCAGCCACGAAAATCCCAGCAACGCTGTAGTCACCACCGAGCTAGACGGGCTGCTCTCGTTTTCCCTGCGCTGATTTCGACGAAACGTGCCGTGCGCTGCGCGAGCTTCCATCCGCGGTGCTGACGGGAAGATTCTCAACCGCGACCGAAGTCCCCCGCGGTCTGTGGCCGGCGACGCCGCCGGACGGCACAGCCTCCCAGAAACAGCAGCGATAACAAGCCGACCCACGAGGTTCCGCTCCGACTACTAGGGGCAAGGCTGCAGCCGCTTTCGGCGGGGCCGATCAGCGCGCGGTGATCGCTGGGTGTCGGCGCATCCGTCGCTGGCAGCGATGCAGCGACACGGTCGCTGTGGATCTCAGCACCAAGCGGAGTGCGTGCTGGGCCCTCGCTGGCACCACCGGCCGAGGCGCAGTCGCTGTCCTTGGGATAGTCGATGGCGCGATCGCCATCGTTGTCTAATCCGTCGCTGCACTCGCTGCCGCGGCCACCGAAGCCGGGACTCTGAAGGGCCTTGTGCACCAAATCCCAGGCCGGCTTTTTGCGATAGGAAGCGGGATAGCTGCCGCCGCTCTGCACCGCCATGCCCCACTTATCGGCGATGGTGTTGTCGTCGACGATCTCATAGAAAAATGTGTTCTCGTACCAGCCGCGCTTGAGCTGTTCTTCAAGGACGCGGCGATAGTAGGCGGCCTGTTCGGTCTTGCGCTTGCTGTCATCGATGGCGGCGGTGCGACCGGTCTCGGTGATCCAGACGGGTAGGGCGGACAGACCGTGCTTGAGCAGGACCTCGCGCACCGAGAGCGGGCCTTCGTAGACCACGAGGCCCCCCAGCTTGCAGACGCGATGGGCGTCGAGCTTGTGGAAGAACGAGTCCCCCGTGCACAGCAGCAGGCTGGGATCGAGGTCGGGGAAGTTGGCGTAGATGTGCCAGCTCACCGCGTCGTACATCAGGCCCGCCCGCTTGAGCGCCACCAGCGAAGCGTCGAGATAGTTCGCATAGTCCTTGCCGATGGTCGCAAGCTCGGGACCCAGCACCTTGCAGGTCGGGCAGCCGGCCTTGATGCCGCGGATGCCTTCGATGACCACGCGGTCGATCCACTGCTGCATCGTCCCTTCGAAGAAGCCGGCCAGGTTGGGCTCGTTCCACAGGCCGAAGTGGGTGATCTTGCCGCCGTAGCGCGCTGCCACCGCCTGACAGAACTTCTGATACTCCCCGACCTTGGGGGTGTTGTTGCTGGGGATGCCGTCGCCGTCTGGCTCGGTCGCCCAGGCCGGACCGTAGGCCAGCGTTGGAAACACCTTCAGCCCCCGCCGTACCGCGCCGTCGATGATGGCGTCGAACAGGGCCCAGTCATAGCGGTCCTTGCTGGGCGCGGCCTGCAGCCAGTTCAGATCGATACGTACCCAGCCCACGCCAAGATCTTGAATCGCATCCAGGACATCGCTGCTGGGCTGATGCGCGTTCACGCCCACCGCGTGACTCGCCGCCGTCGCTGGCCGCACCGCCGTCAGCAGCCAGAGCAGCATGATCATGACTTGTGGGATCCGCCGTACCAGGGTGTGTCGCATGGGCTGTTTACCTCTCAAAGCCATGCTCTACAGCGAGCGGCGGCGCGGCAAGCAGAACTCGGGCCGGGCGTGGCGTCATCCCTTTCGCCCGCGACGGTCGCGCGACACGGCAAGAGGGACGCGCCGGGGGCGTTTTGGCGACGGACAGCTAGGCGGGGTTTTCGGGGGGGCGGCGCAGCAGGCGCAGGGTCAGGCCGACGAGCGACAGCATGGCCAGGATCAGCACGCCCCACAGGATGGCGGTCGCCGAGGTCGACGACGGATCCTGCAGGAAGTCAGCGGCTCGGGCGCGGTACTGCGGATTTGCCGAGAGGCTGCCAAATCCAGCACGTACAGCTGCGTAGTCAAACAGCTCGCGGCGCAGCGTCTCGATGTCGTAGCGTGGCGCCTCGACGCTGGGGGCCGACAACAGCAGGCGATAGGCGGTGCTGCCATCGAGCTTGGCGGCCAAGCGGGGCAGGGTCAGCAGGCCCACCGCCCGAGTCACCGTCAGCGGCGCGTTGTCGCCGTTGTCGATCTCGATCCGCAGGCGGGCGGCGCGGGGCAGGTCAGACGGCAGGCTAAACGGCAGGCGCTGCCAGTGCTGACTGCCGTTGGCTTTGCGGGCCGCTGCCGCGGTCTCTCCGTCGCTGCCATCGCCGCTCTCGGCCTCGTCGGGCTTACGGCTCAGCGTGCCGGACCACAGCAGGCGCTCGCCGCCTTGCGCCTGCACCGCCCCGGTTCCCGAAGGCGGCACGGCAAACAGCCGCGCACTTCGCGTGTAGAACGGGTCGGTGACTTCTAGCTCCAGGCCCTCGTACGGCAGGCTCAGCCCGCTGCCCGTCGGGGCGTAGCTGACGACCAGCACCGTCGAGGCCGGACTGCGCGGCTTGTCGGCGGCGGGGCGCGGCGCCTCGGTGATGGCCAGCGACAAGCGTCCCTCGCTGCCGCTGCGCTCAAGGACATAGGGGATCTGGTGCTCTTCGGGATCGACGATGCGCAGGTCGCCATAGCTTGGGCCCAGCACCGCCAGATCCTCGGCGGCGAGGGTCGCGGCGTAGATATCTGGCTTGCCATCGTTCGACAGCGACAGCGTGCGCTGCAGACGGAACAGCGTGACATCGACGGGGGCGCCAGCCGTGCGAACAAACGACAGCGGCGGCACGACGCGATAGGCGGGGTTGGCCGACTCGGCCCCGAGCGTGGCCTTGCGTACTTCTAGCTGCGTGACCTGGCTGCGCAGCGCTTCCAGGTCGTAAAGCGGCGGGCGCACCGTCGGAGCGGCGTAGTACAGCACGAACTCGCGATCGCCCGGCAGAAGCGGAAACAGCAGGCGCGCGCCAACCCCCGACACCGTGAAGCGCAGGCTCGACAGCGGCGGGCCCTGGCTGGCGTCGATCTCGACGTACAGCACGCCGTTTTCGGGATGGGCGGTAAGCGGCAGGGTCAGGCTCTCGCCGCCGACCTCGCTATCGGGGGCCAGCGGACGGTTCTTGCGCGGCGTGCCGACGACGCGGAACAGCACACCCTCGCCCAGCAGCACCGTCTGCCCGCCTGTGCTCTGGGCTTCCTTGGACTTGCTGGGGCGCTCCTCGATGACTCGCACCAGACGGGCGAAGGCGGGGTCGTCCGCCGCGATGGTGAGTCCTTCGATAGGCAGGCCGGGGGGAAGCTGCAGGCGATAGCGGCTAAACGACGGGGCGCCGCGTCCGCGCTTGCCAGGCTCGCCGGGCAGGGCTTCGGCGGGGGCGGGGCGCGTCCAGATCGTGCCGGGGACGGCCTCGCTGCGCGATGCGGTGACGCCGACGACGGTGACGCGCGGCGGGAAGCGCACCGGATCACTCGTGATACGCAGAAACCGCGAGCGGATGACGCGGTCCAGGGTTAAATGCGTATGGTGGATGCGGTGGGGGCTCTCGCGCACCCAGATCTTGTCGAAGATGCCGACGTCGTCTTGCAGCAGGCGATAGGGGCCGCCCTTGTGCTCGGCGACCTCGAACTTGAAGCGGCGGGCGAAGTCGCGCTCGGGGATGTCGAGGTCGATGCGGTCGTAGGCGGCGCCGCGGCCAAAGTCGACGAGCCAGGCGTTGTGATCGGTGAACGGGTGGTACTCGCTGCGGGTGTCGAGCAGCGTGCCGCGAAACTGGGCGGCAGCGACCGCGCCCCTCTGCTCCTCGACGAGGTAGGCGATGTCGCCGCTCTCGCCGGCGGCCGGTGCGCTGGCCCCGACGCGGACGAGGCGCAGATCGCGGAAGGGGGGCTCACCGCCGCCGTTGATCTCGGGGGGCAGGGCGATGGCGGCAAAGGTGCTGCCGAGCGCGGCGCTGCCGGGATCGGCGATGCTGATCGCTCGACGCTTCTGAAACGCGCTGTGGCTGTCGTCGCTGGGCCGTCGCTGCGCATCGCTCTGTGCAGCGACGGCAAACAGCCCAACGACCGCCGCCAGGCGCAGGACCGACGATGGGGCAAGAGAGACGGATCGGTTCCGGGGGGACATCGCGGACCTCGGGTTAGGACTTCTTTTCAGGGGTTGGGGCTCGGCTGGCCTGCGGCTCGCGCACAAAGACGAAGCGCTGATAGAGCAGCGACACGACGATGAGCGACACCGCCAGCCCCAAGAACGACAGCGGACGGTAGATGCCGTGGATGTTCGACAGGTCGTAAAGGAAGACCTTGGCGATGGTCAGCAGCATGAAGCCCAGCGACACAAAACGCAGAGCGCGGCTGCGCTGCCACATACCGATGGAGAGCAGGAGCAGCGCGTAAATGCCCCAGGCCAAAGAGACGGTGAGATCGCGAGCGTAGCTGTGCTCCCAGCTGAACTCGACGTAGCGCCCCGACGAGAAGGCGTCGGCGATTTGCAGGTTGATGAGCACGAACACTGCGAGCAGGCCGATGAGGTAGGCCAGCTGATACCAGGCCAGGCGCGTGCCACCGACGGGCAGGGCCTCCTCCCAGGGGGCGCGGTGGGTGGCCTCGACGGCCGACAAGCCGCGGGCACCGACGAGGAAGCAGCCGGCCGGCACGCCGTAGGTGTAGAGCAGCCAGTTAAGGACGATGGCGCCGCGCTCGTGAAGCTGACGGAACTCGACGTCGGGGTACAGGCGCAACAGCACGGCTGCGAACAGCGCAATGCCGAAGTACTTGAGGCCAATGTGCGGCAGGCGACGGTACAGCCACCAGACGGCCGCGGCTTCTAGCGCCCAGCCGACGATGATCCACTGGCGATCAAGCTGCAGCGGAATCGCGACGGCGACAAAGCCCAGCGCGCAGGCCGCAAACAGCGCTTGGTTGCCCAGACCTCGACGGCGTCGAACTTCGTCGGTGAACAAGGCGGCGATCGCGGCCGGCAGCGGCAGGGTCGCTAGGCGCTGCACGGCGGCCAGGCCCAGCACCGCCAGGAAGGCGAAGCTCAGGGGCAGAAGGCCAATCGCTCGCTTGCCGACTGCGTCGGTGACTACGGTCAGAATGGGCAGAAACAGCGCCGGACCCGATAGCGCACCGGCCAAGTACGGCCCGCGGCGGGGACGGAACGAAGGCCGCAGCCACAGCGACAACAGCGGGGCGGCCAAGAGCACAAGGACGTAGCCCGACAGGCCCGGCAGGAAGCTGCCAGCATCGCCGTGGTGGTGGTAGGCCGAGACCAGCGCGAAGGCCTCGCCGCTGGCCAGCGCGACGACGAGCGGCAGCAGGAACGTATAATCCCTACGCAGGGCCGACAGCCATAGTAAAAGCCCATAAATAGCGACCAGGGTCAGCCCCAGAGCGGGCGTCATCGGCAGCATCATCGTCGGGCCGTTCGCCGAAAGCACGATGACACCGAGGGCGGACAGCGCGGCCAGCACCGCGGCCACCATCTCGCTGACTTTGGCCGACCGCGCCTCTGGCTGTGCCGAGGCGGACTGCGAGCGCAGCGCGGCGAGGACCCCAGCCAGGACCGACAACAGCAGCGGCAGGCTCAGCCCACGCAGGAAGCGATCCGGCGGCATGGCCAGCGCCTCGGCCACCACGCTGCGTCCCGTCTGAAGCAGCAGCGCAAGCAGGGTGGTACCACTGAGCAGCGCCGCAAAGAGGGGCGCGGCGAGGCCCGGCAGACCGGCCCGCTCGCGACTGCGCTCGGCGAGCATGGCCAGCGCTCCGATGCACAAGAGCGCCGAGGGCCAGAAGGGATCGCCATGGCCGCTCGGACCGATGCTGAACGACTCGGCAGCCTGCAGCGAGAAGTAAAAGTCGTAGAGGAGCAGGCCCAGCAGGGCGACGTAGCCGGCGCTCTCGACGAGCAGGCGCAAGGTGGCGCGCGACGTCGGCCCATCGGCTTGGCCCGGGCTCTGGCTGCTGGGGGCGGGGAGGGCGTCGGTTTGGCTATCGCCCAGCCAGTCGTGGACGCGGCCCGCGGCGTTAAGCAGGACGGCGAGCGCCAGCATCGACAGCGAAAACGCCCAGCCGGGCAGGGCTTCGGCGGCCGACGGACGGGCCTCTAGCAGCAGGCCCACGCTAAAGCAGGTGGCGAACGAGGCGGCAAGCGCAAGGAAGCTCTGTCGGCGCTGCGCACCGACGAAGATCAGCGCCGCATCGAGCAGCCCGAGGTAGCCGAGAAGCAGCGGCCACTTGTCGTGATATTCGCGCTGACCAGCAATCGACAGCCCAAAGACCAAGGGCGCCAGCCCCGCCAGGACCGAGAGCTGCAAAAGCTGCGTCGGGCTGCTCGAATTGTCGTCGGGCGCGGTGCCGTCGGTGCCTCGTTCCTCGACGGGCAGTAGGCGTCCGGCCAGGCTAGGCAGCAGGAAGTACAGGATGCCGAACAAGAAGAACACCGACAGCGCGATCGGCAGCTTGCCCGGCGAGAGGTGCTTGCTGGCCCACGCGATTTCGAGGAGCACGGTGGCGATGAAGCTCAGCCAGACGACGCGATGCCAGCGCTTGCGCACGCTGATGAACAGGAAGCCGAGGTCGAGGAGCAGGATGTAGCTGAACAGGCCGATCGGCCGGTCTTTGCCGCTCGACAAGAGCAGCGGCGTGGCAAAGCCGCCGAGCAGGCCGAGCACAGCGACGAACACCGAGTTGTAGCGGACCGACAGCAGGCCCGCGACCAGCGTCGTTAGGGCCATGAACAAAAAGGTCGGCGGCAGGCTGAACAGGTCATAGGCCGAGTGCCCGGCGTAGAACGCGGCGTAGAGAATCGCGATGCCCGCGCCACAGACCGGCGAGGCGGTAGCCGGATAGCGGGGGCGAAAGAAGACCTCTGACCCGACGAGCGAGACCAGGCCCAAGACGATCAGAAAGGCGATGCGCAGGGCGGGCGGGATCAGGTTGTTTTCGATCGAGTACTTCGCGAACAGCGTGCCGGCGATGGCGAGCGCGATGCCGCCCAGCCAGGCCGCGCCACGCACGCCGATGAACTTTTCGAGGTCGAAAGACTTGAGCTCTTCGGCGGGCTCGTCCGTCGGGGCGGGCAGGCTTGGGGCCAAGGACGGAAGGGGCGGAATGGTCGGCGCGGGCAGCGCTTCGGACTGGGGCGCAGCGACCTGAGCGTCCGGGGCTGCCGCCACATCGGGCGGGCTCGACGCTGTCGAAAGTACGGCTGCCTCCGCAAGCGCAGCAAGGGGCACGGCTGCCGGTGCGTCGGGCAGCGCCCCAGATGGGCTTGCAGCGACGGTGGGTGGGCTGGCTTCCGGCGCGGGTGTGGCGGCCGGTGCAGGGGGCGAAAACAGCGGTGCGATGGCACCAAACGCAGGCTGTGTGGCGTCGCTGGGACGAGGCGCCGGCAGGCTAGAACGGCTGCTCTGAAGCTGCAGGCGCAGCAGCGATAGCTCGTTTTCGTAGAGCTGAACTTTGGTGTCCAGCTCATCGGCGCGAGCCTCGGCGCGCTTTGCCGCGCGATAGGCTAGGCCCGGCATCAAAAACCAATAAAAGAACGCCCCGACGCCCAGGAGAACGAGTAGCGGTTCCAAGGTGGGCCCAAGCATATCACGCTGTCGACGGAGCCTTCCCAGCTTGCGGCGATTGCGCTACGGGCGAGCCCGCCGCTGTGTTAGCGTGCGCCCGCTTATGCGACTTCGTCGAACAGACTTTTTGCGTCGGGGACGGGGGACTGGCTGGGGGGCCGTGGCGCTGGCGGTGCTACCCGCTTCGGTGGGGATTCCCTGGCTTGCCGACGGCGGAATCCGGGCAGCCTGGGCGGTGGGCGAACAGAATGCGCGCCTGCGTGGCTCGGTTGTCGAGGCGGGCACCAACGTGCCGATGCCCGGGGCGAAGGTGGAGCTGCGCGGAGAATCCCTGATCGGCGGGCCTCGACGGGCTACCACCGATGAGGAGGGTCGCTTCGACTTCCCCATCATCCCGCCCGGCAGCTACGAGATCATCGTCCGCTACGAGGGACTCAAGCCCACGCGCCGCCGCGTTGCGCTGGAGCTTGGCCAGACCGAGACGCTGCGCATTCCGCTATCGGCTGAGCAAGAGCAGACCGAGACCCTGGTCGTCGTCGAGGAGCGCAAGCGGCTGGACAGCGACAAGGTGTCGACCGGCCGCGTGCTCAGTGCCGAGTCGCAGGCCAAGATCGCGACGACTCGTCGCTATCAGGACGTGGTGCAGCAGGTCCCGGGGGTCAGCGGCGGCGCCAACCCGGTTATGGCCGGCGGCAGCTTCCGTCACAACCGCTACCTCGTCGATGGGCTAGACATCACCGACCCGGTCAGCAACACGTTTTCGGCCAACTTCAACTTCGACGCCATCGCGCAGATGGATCTGCTGCTCTTGGCCGTCGATGCCCAGTACAACTCGCTGGGCGGTGTCATCAACCTGGTGACGAAGCGGGGATCGGACCGTTTCACCGTCGATGCCAGCCTGTTTGTGAACCACCAGTCGCTGTCGGTGGGCAGTCGAGCCGGGGCGCAGATCTTTGAAGGGCGCTTGCGGGATCAGTCGGATCCGCCGCCGCCCAACGCCAGCTATCAGGCCAACCTCAACGTCGGCGGGCCGATCGTCAAGCAGAAGCTGTGGTTCTTCCTGTCGATGCAGTACTGGTACCGCCTGTCGTCGGTGGTGCCGGGACCACCGCTCAACTCGCAGCATCCGTCGCTGGATCGGCACGACGTCTATGCTCGCCTGAAGCTGACCTGGGCCCCGGCGCCGCGGCATCGCGTCGAGCTTTCGCTCAACGCCGACCCGGCCTGGATCAGCAACCTCCGCAACCTGGCGCCCGCCAACGGCAACAGCAACTCGTACGCGCCGGAGTCCGAGTTCAACCAGCGTCAGGGCGGCGTCTTCGGCATCCTGAACTACGACTGGTTCCTACGCGACAACCTGATCTTCGGCGTCCAGACCGGCCTGCAGCTGGTGACCATCACCAACGCGGCGCAGAACGGCGACCCGATCAGCTCGTCGTACTTCGATCGCGCCAGCACCATCACCTGGAACGCTGCCGATGCCGCCACCCTGGTCGACGATCAGCGCTGGCGCTTCCAGCTGGATCCGACGCTGACCTGGGTGAAGCGCGGCTGGCTGGGGCAGCACACGTTCAAGGCCGGGGCGCAGTTCCAGTATCTGCGCTACTACCAGCTCAGCGGCACGCCGGGAAATTCGATCTACACCGACGACACCGGGCAGGCGATGGACGGCGGTGCTCTGCAGCGCGACGCCACCTCGGCGGATCGGCCCTACGGCTGTAACCCGCTGCAGCCAAACCCGCGTTCGGGATCGTCGGCGACGCCCTGTGCCCGCTTCACGCAGTACGAGCCGCAGCGCGCTCAGGTGCGCACCGGCTATGCCCTGGGCCTGTTCATCCAGGATCAGTGGAAGCCGACGGACTGGCTCACCATCGTCCCCGGGCTGCGCGTCGACTACGGCACGGCGCAGAACTCGCGCGGCGAGGTCACGCACAACCTGCTGGGCTTTGGGCCGCGCATCGGCGCCTCATTTGATCTCTTGCGCGACGGCAAGCTGCTGTTCAAGGCGGCGTACGGCCGCAGCAACGAGGTCGGAACCCTGCGTGTCGCTACCAACGCCGACGCCGGAGCCGCGCAGTCGACCTGGGAGTGGACCCGCGGCAGCGGATCGATCGGTCGCTTCGATCGCTTCGTGGGCTCGCAAGGCGGCGATCGCGGCTATGATCTGCGCGGCTACTGTCCCGACGGAAGCCTGAGCATCGAGTGTGGCAACGCTCGCCTGTCGCTGCGGCCGCCGACCGCCGACTTCTTCACCGCCTCGCTGGAGCGCGAGGTCGCCCGCAACGTCTCGTTCGCGCTGACCTATACCTATCGCCTACTCAGCAATCTGTGGGAGGACATCCAGGTCAACGCCCTGCGGCGACTCGATGGCGGCGACACCAGCCTGTTTTTCGACAAGAACCGCGGCGGTGTGTCGGCCTATCGCCCGACGGCCGAGGCGACGCGACGCTACAGTGGCCTCGACTTCGTGCTCGCCGGCGCGCCGAGCCCCAGCTGGCAGTTCATGATCGCCTACACCCTGTCGTGGCTCGATGGCAGCGTCGATGACCAGTTAAGTACATTTCGCGATGACCCGCCACGCGACTTCCGTTTCTACGGATACCTGTCCGATGACCACCGCCACCAGATCAAGGCCAACGGCAGCTACACCTTCCGCGGCCTGAGCCTGGGCGCCAACCTCGCTTTCCTCAGCGGAGCACCAGCGACGCGACTCTATGCCGGGCCGCTGGGCTACGTCGTCCGCTATGGCTGGCGGGGCGTCGATCCGGCCGCCGACCCCAACGACGTCCGCAAGTGGACCGAGCTACGCAGCCCCGACGTCCTCGATATCGCCTTCCGCGCCCAGTACGACTTCTTTGGCATCACGCGGCAGCACCTGTCGGCGATCGTCGATCTGTTCAACCTGCTCGATCTGTCATCGGCGACGAACACCGGATCAAACACCGCCAACCAGGCCGGCTTCGAGGCGCGCAACAGCGTCTCGTATGGCGCGGCCACCAACCGCCAGGTGCCGTTCCGCGTGCAGTTCGGCGTGCGCTACCAGTACTAGGCACCCCTGCCGCCCAAGTCCCCCGACTACCCGTCGTCTTTGTCTTTCGACTTGCTCTTGGCTTGGACAGTCAGCGAGAACGTCGTCTTGTAGTCGCCGTCCTGGCGCGGGTACTTCCACTTCTTGAGCGCCTTCTGCACGCACTTCTCGGCTTTGCCATCCAGGTCGGCGCCGGCCAGCGTCACCTCGCTGGCCTTCCCCTTGCCTGCGACTTCAACGGTGACCTTTAGCTTCGCGCCGGCTAGCGACTTGTTCTTCTTGATGGCCTTGCCGTAGCACTTCTCGAGCGCGCTGTGCCCCGACTTCAGCAGGTCATCGAGCACTGACATGGGAAGCTCGGTGGTTTCGCCAGCTTTGGTGTTCGGCGGCGTGTCGGTCTTGCCGGGAGGCGTGGCCTTGGCACCCGCGTCGGCGACTGCGCCGGCATCGACTCCTGCGTCGACAGTGCCAGCATCCACGACTGCGGGCTTGGCGGGTGGTGGACGCAGCACGAACCAGTAGGTCGCACCGCCACCGACGAGGATCGCGAGCAGCAGGATGGGAATCCAGGCCTTCGAGCCCCGCTTGCCTTCGAGGCCGGGGTCATGCCCAGGGTCGGCCGACGGCACGACGCCAAACGCCGCCGAAGCCGGTGGTGGCGCGAGCGATAGATCGGCGAGCGCGGCAGGCGCTGCGGGCTGCGGCATCGGCTCCGGCGACGGAGCGACGGGAGCCGGAGCGGGCGCAGCGGGAGCCGGGGCGGGCGCGGCGATCGGTGCGGGAGTCGGAGCCGGCGCCGCGGCGGGAGCCGGAGC
>DAORCZ010000075.1:0-15694 GCA_035345735.1 Pseudomonadota bacterium
GTTGGCGCTATCCCATTTTGCGATATAACCGCCGTTGCCGACCGTATATACGTTCTTATCGTCGAATCCCGACACGCTATTAAATGTGGTTGCGGCTTGCGTTGTTTCTAGCGACCAGGTCGAGCGATCGGATCCGCGAATTGCTACGCCGGCGGGAGCCGATGCGAACGTGAGCGTACCCGTTACCCACATCCCAGTCGAAGCGGATGTCTGGTTATGAGTGAGAGCTGTCCAAGCGGTTCCATCCGTCGAAGCCAGGAACTTCGCGGTATCGGCGCCAGAAACCAGAATATCTGTTCCCGAGTTGCCAAATATGCCGCTTAGGTTCGTGGTGACATTCGAGGTCAGGGCCGCCCAGCCACCGGCATTATCGCCCTTATAGATGAAGCCGCCGTCGGCGACTGCCCAGACCACCTTCTCGCTAGCAGCCCACAGCCCGCGGAAGGTTTTGTCCTTGGCGCCATCCATGTCCTTGCTGGTCCACTTGTTGGCCGTGGTGGTGTAATAGGCGGATTTCGAGTTGTCGCCCACCGCCCAGATCGTCGTTTCGGCCCCCACCGTTTTTCCATGCAGAGCATATAGATTAATGTTCGTGATTTTATGCTGCTGTGTCCACGTGACCGGGGGCGCCGTCATGTCTTGAATGACGGTCATGTCCTTGGCGGGAACAGCCATGTCGGCGGGCTTCATGGCCATGTCATTGGTGGACAACGCCATATCCTCAACCGGAGGCAGGGCGGCGTCTTTGGCATCAGACTGCAGAGCTTGTAAATCAAGACAGCCAGCGGTGCCCGCTAGCATGAACGGCAATACTTGATTGGCGCGCATTTAAAACCTCCCGGCGACTCCAAGCGAGCTTGGAGATATGTATAGTGAGACCTTCTTTTCGCGATTAAATAGACCCAGCTCGAACGGCAGCACGACCGCGGTCGCGGCGGCCGCGACGGCCGCTAGGCCGAACATGGCGTAGCCGGCGTTGAGCGGTGTCCTCACCTGGCCGACCTCGTCGTCGCTGCACATCGGCTTGCAGCCATCCGGTGGCGGCAGCGATAGCGTGTTGTAGCGCGACGTGGCCACGCCGACGGCGACCCCGCCAAAGATCAGGAACAGCGCGGTGCCACCGCCGAGCAGCGCCGAAGCCAGCGGGAACTTGCGGCCCGTGCTTGCCACCGGTGGTGGGGGCGGCGGCGTCTCGGCGGCCGGGGTGGCGGCGGGTTCGGGTAGGCCCTGTTGCCGACGCTCCATGCTCTCGATCTCGGCGCGAATCCGCGGCGCCGCGGGATCGTTCGGGACCAGTGCCAAGAACTCGCGGTAGTGGGTGATGGCTTCCTTGGTCCGCCCCATCTTCACCTCGCAGCGAGCGAGGTTGAAGATCAGGTCGGGCAGCGGCGCGATCTCATAGGCCGAGCTGAATTCGATCCACGCCGCTTCGTACTTTCCTTCGTTGTAGAGCTTCTGGCCGCGATCAAAGAACGTCTTGGCCGCCATGATCTGCGCCTTGGACAGCGGCGGGGCCGAGGGGGCCGCAGGGGTCGCGGGGGTCGCAGGCGCTTGCGCCACAGCCAGCGAGCCGCTGAGGCTGAGCCCGAGGAACAGGGAAAATCCGACGGTAGAGGCAGAGCGGAGCATTCGTCGTCCTTGGTTTTCGATCGTCCGAAGTAGTAAGCGGCGCTGCGACTACGCCGAGCCCAAGATCAAGAGCCAGCGCCCCTCAGCGACGCCGAGCCCAATGCGCACAAAGCGCGGGTCGAGCAGCGTCTGCCGGTTCTGGGGATTCTTCAGCCAGGCGGTAAGTGCCCCCTCGGGCGTGCTTGGGCCGCGGACCAGCGCCACACCCAGCGAGCCCGCGAAGCCCTCCTTGCGCACCAGCGCATCGGGGGTCTGGCCTTCGGGATTGGCGAAGGCAAAAAAGTCGCGCTTCACCATGTCCTCGACAAAGTGCTGCGCCACGGCGTTGAGCAGCAGCGAGACCTCGGCCTTGGGCGCATTCGAGGCCGCGCGCTGGCTGTTGAGATGCCCGAGGAACTCGTCGCGCACCGAGCCATTGGCTTCGACCTGCGGCGCAGCCAGGATGACCGTCCAGTGCCCGTTTTTGATGCCGATGCCCAGGTCGCGGAGCTCACCATTGAGCAGTTGCTGCTTGTGGCCAGCGCTGCCGAGGAAAATCTTCAGCACCGCATCCGCGTTGGTGGGGCCCTTGGTGACGGCGGGGAAGGTGCGGCCCTTGTAGCCGACCTCTTTGATCCAGCCGAGGACGCCGCGCGCTTCGGGGTGCTCGTAGGCCATGAAGCCCTTGTCGTTCATGTCGGTGCTGTGGCCGACGGCCGCCTTCTGCAAGCTGGGCACAATGCGGAACGGCGGTAGGCCGGCCGCGCTGCGCTGACTGTTGAACGCGGTGAGCAGATCCGACTCCAGCTCGGTCTCGGGCTTCTGTTGGATTTCGAGCTCGGCTCCGAGGAGCAGCGCCCACTTGCCATTGAACATGCCGACGCCAAAGGCGTACATCGCCGAGTCAATGATCGCGGCGCGCATCGAGGCGCTGT
Source organism: Pseudomonadota bacterium (assembly GCA_035345735.1). Lineage (GTDB taxonomy): Bacteria > Myxococcota_A > Polyangia > Palsa-1104 > JAEUJZ01 > JAEUJZ01. The sequence continues at coordinate 2,544 of DAORCZ010000075.1, forward strand.
GCAGCCAGGTCTTGATGGCGTCCTCGACGTCCTCCTTGTCGGAGAGGAGCATCTTGACCTTGCCCTCGTACCCAGCGCTCACCGCGCGATGGTTTTCGTCTTTGCCCTCGGGGCTGATGTTCGAAAAGTAGTTGCGCGCGGACATATCCAGGCAGTGCACCTGCGCCTGGTGGTTCAGCTGCGGGTGTTCCTGCAGCACCGAGACGCGCACCGACAAGCGCTCATCGTTGATGAGCTGGCGCACCCGGGCCCGCATCTTGTCGTCGATGACCAAGTCGGGCAGGCCGACCAAGAGCACCCAGTGACCGCCGAAGGCACCGACCCCCAGCTCGCGGTACTCCTTGTCGAGCAGCGTCGGGCGCGTCGTGCTGTCGGCCAGCCAGTGACGCGTGGTTTCCTCTGCGTCCTCGGTTCCACGGCCCAGCGCACAGGCGGTGCGGCCGGTGAAGCCCAGGCGCTTGACCCGCGCATCCAGGTCTTCGCCGCCGTTTTGGCCCTGGAAGTGAAAGTAGCCGCGACGGACCATGTCTTCGGCGTGCTGGGCGGCCGCCTGCATCAGCTTCGGCGACGCGGCAAGCAGCCGCAGCGACAGCGGCTGCCGGGCTTCGTTGACCAGGTTCAGCACGGTGCGTGCCATCGCCGTAAGGCCATCGGTCGCCGCCCCGGCCGGGGCCGGACTCGCAGGCGTTTGCTCAGCCATGGATGCGTCCTTTCTTCACAAAACGGTCCGCGGCGATCGTATCACGCAGCGGACCGGCGCGTCATGGCCAAACTCGCCTGCGCTTTGCCCGGGGGCTCGACGGCTCGGGGGCGAGACTGGCTGGAGTCCGTGTCGGGCGGGACGAGCCCGCGCTCAGCGGGGGAAGGACGGGGCGGGTAGAGAGATGACCGGCGGGATATCGCGGATGAAGTTCTGTGCGGTCGTGTACGAATAGGCACCCTGATAGGGAATGAGCAGGATGTCCCCTTCGTCGATCTGGGCGGCATAGCAAGACCGACCGAAGACGTCTTCGCAGTCGCAGAGCGAGCCGCCAATGCGGACGGCAAGCTCACGCTCGGCCGGGTGAGTTAGGTTCACCACGGGGTGGTAGATCTGCAGGTAGCGTTCCCAGCCAACCATATGGATTCCGCCGTCGACGATCACCAGGTCGTCGCTCTTGCGGTCGACGACGCGCAGCGCAATGTGCATGGCGAAGGTGGCGACGATGCGACCGGGCTCGGTATAGACCTCGCAGTCCACAAGCGGAGCCATGCGCTGGCGAAGCGTCTCGCCGATGGCCTCGGCGTAGGCGGCAAGCGGTACCGAGTCCTTGACGAAGTGCGGGGCGGTGAACTCGCAGACCTCGTCGAAGTGGTCGGCGGCCGTGGCAAACAGGCTGCCCTGCGGATGATCCGAGGGGAAATACCCCTCCGTCCGGTGGGGGCGAAAGCCGCCGCCGATGTCGATAAAGCGCAGGCGGGCTCGCTCGGCAGGATCAAGCGTCGCAAGGATCTCGGCCAGAGCGGACAGGCTATCGACATAGGGGCGGGGATCGCGATTCCAGCTCAGGTGAAACTGCACGCCCTCTAGCCGCAGCCAGGGAGACTCCCAAGCCAGGCGCAGAAAGCGCGGCAGATCCGACAGCGGGATTCCGAATTTGGACCAGGCTCCGTGCCCCTGGGGGCTCACCCGGACTCCCGCGCGGATTGGTTTCTTCCGCCTCTCTGCCGTCGCTGCGAGATTCCTAAGTTCACGAAAACTGTCGAGGTGAACTGTCACGCGATCGCTGTGCGCCAGGGCGCGTTCATGATCATCCTGCGACTTGGCAGGACCGGAAAAGACGATAGGACAATCCGGGAAGGCCAGAGCCTGCGATAGCTCGCGGCCGCTGGATACGTCCAGGCCAAAGCCATGTTGAACGGCGGCAGCCAGGACCCAGGGGTGAGGATTAGACTTCACGGCAAAAAAGGAACGATGGCGGGGCAGCTGACGATCAAAGGTTTGCCGGAAATCAGCCAGCGCGGCGGCGAAGCCTACCTGGTCAAAGACATAGCAGGGAGTCGGCTGATTTTGCAGGCAGGCCAGCAGCTCTTCCCGACGCGCCAGTATGTCCCGGGCGATGTGATGTAGATCCGTCTCGGGGGCAAGGAAGGGCGCCCGCAGCAGACGCTCAACCCGCTCCTGGGCGGCTGCGAGGTCCAAGACCAGATCGGAACTAGCCATGGTCAGGTTCCCAAGGAACAGAGGGACGAGATCCGATCCGCGCGGTCGGCCGGAAATGGGCCAGGATCTGCTGCGCCAGCGGCAACAAACTCCCCTGCGAGTCATAGAGCGGCTGGGGCGAGAGGATGGTCGCCAGAGTGTCGTCTTCGGCGCAGACTTGACCGCGCTCGGCAAAAAAGAACATCGAGATCTCCGCCCCGCAAGGTGGCGGCAATACCGAGGGCGAGACGAAGGACCAGCCCCCCTCGCGGGCCAGGTAGCGGCCCGTGCGGTAGGCACGCTGCACACGCAGCGGGTTCGTACTCTGGGGCCGGCGGACTGCGGCGGCTGGAGCGACCAGATCAAGCGTTGCTCCGACAAAATCGGAATCTGGCAGGGAGCCCAGCCGGGGACTCCGGCTGCAGCGTCCGGGGGCTTGCGCTCGCTGCAGGAAGTGTTGCCCTACATCATCACCGCCGATTAGATCGGGATGCGCCAGCAGCTGCGGGGTGGCTGCCGACATGCGGGCGTTGCATTCCAAAATGAAGATCCGATCCTGCGCATCGACCATGAAATCGACATTGGCAAAGCCCAACGAGCGCCGTCGGTGCAGCGCCTGGCCCAGGGCCAAAAAGGTGCGGTTGACGCGCCGCCGCAAACGGTCGGAAAGATCGGCGCTCGCCACCCACTGAATGCCCGCAAACCCACGCTGTACCGAGCCGTGGGTGGTCGGGTAGTAACACTGCAGCCGCAGCGCTGAGAGCAGGATGTCCCGCTCGCCGACATAGATGGTGATTCCGAACGGGCGGCCCGAGATGTAGCGGCGCAGCAGGTAGCGCTGCCCCGGATGGATCATTCCTTTTTGCTGCAGCGCAGTCAGGTCATGGGCGGATTTTAGGAAGAAGGTTCCCTCTCCCCCCATGGAGTCAGCAATCTGGAGTACCGCAGGTGTCGACAGAGGGAGCGGATCGCGACCGAGACGAAAGCTGGTTCCGGCAGGGCGGGGCAGGTGATATCGCTGCAAGAAACGATCGAACCAGATCTTGTCTTCCAGCCGCCGCTGCTCGGTGTACTCAGTCATTAGCAGGCGTACGCGATGCCGCTGCGACCATTCCCAAGTCCCTGCGCTGCAGGCGGAAGATAGGAACAGCGCGCCTACGCGGTGTCGCCGCAAGATTGCGGCAACATCGGAATGTCGCAGGAGCTCCTCTGTCGTGGGATAGGGGCCGTGCTCACGGCGGAGTCGGAACGGCAAGACCGCGTCCGCTGGTAGGTTGCGACGAGCGAAGGACTCCTGATCCGTGCCGGCGGAGACCAGGGCGAACAGCGTTACCCCGGCAGGTGGCCGCAGGAAGACCCCGTCGAGTCCGCGCAGGAAGTAGGCAACCCGCAGCGGAGTCGCGACGTTCGGGTTCACAGGCCGGCTGCGTGGCCGACTCATGGTGCCGCCGAATCGGCAGGTGCCCCCAGCGCTGGGCGATTCCCTCGCGTCGAGCCCGCGGTGCGCTGTCGCGCGGCATCGATGACGCGGCGGATGAGCTCGGGATAGGCGAAGCCAGCGGCGGCGGCCATGTTGGCGAGCCCCGCGCCCTTGGAGATGTCGGGATTGGTGTTGATGTCGATGACGCAGGGATCCCAGCCACCGCGTCCGTCGGGCCGCAGCCGGAAATCGATGCGGCCGTAGTCGGTCATCTCGAACTGCTCGGCAATGACGCGCACGCTGTGCTCGATGCGCGCGGTGAGCGCCTCGGGCAGCTTGGCTGGGTAGGGGATGGTCGCATCGTACTCAGCGGTGCCCGGCAGCCACTTGGCCGAAAAGTCGAGAATGCGCGGCGCCCCCGGTGGCAGAGCGTCAAACGGGACCTCGAAGATCGGCAGGATGGTGCGCGGCTGATTGCCAATGAAGCCGGCACAGACCTCGCGTCCATCGATGAATTCTTCAAGCAAAAGCTGCGTCGGCAAGACGCCGGTCTCGGCCAGCTGGGCCGGTAGAGAATCCGCGTCGCGCACCACCGATCGTGCCGACATTCCGACGCTGTTGTGGCCGCGACGAGACTTGATGATGAGGGGGTAGTGCGCCGCCCGCCGGGCCGCCGGGTCGGCCAGTAGCTGGGCCGGCAGATAGCAGCGCGGCGTCGCAAGGCCCAGCGTGTCCAGCAGGAGCTTCGAGGAATACTTGTCGCCACTGAGGATGCCGGCATGGGCGGCCGATCCGGTGAACGGCAGCGCCATCGCTTCCAAGACGGCAGCGATGTGTGGCTCAAGCGTGATGTCGTAAAAGAACCCCAGATCGGCGGCGTTGAAGACAAGGTCCGGTTGCAGCCGCCGGAGTGTCTGCACCCAAGCCATCGCGTCGTCGAGGAATACCGCCTCGGCGGCGTAACCGAGCTCGCGGGCGGTAGCGGTCAGGACGTCGCGCAGGTCCCGCGCATTCTGGATTGTCGGATCAGTCGAAGTCTCGTGACCCTGGTGCAGGATGGCCAGCTTCATCATGTCGAACGTCTTGGCAACGTCACATGCCGGCGGGCCGCGGTCAAATTTGGGCAGGCAGTCGCCGCGCGGACGCGGCACAAGCGGATCAGCGTCGGAAAAAGGCGGCGTTCTTTTCGATGTAGTTGCGTGACTTGGTGGGCACCGCGTCCAGCTCGAAAATGGCATCGACTGGGCACTCGGGCTCGCAGGCGCCGCAGTCAATGCACTCGTCGGGGTTGATGTACATCTGCACTTGGGCGAGCACGACTTTGCGCTTGTCCTCGGCGACTTTTTCCAGATCGCGCGGGCTCTTCGGTCCGTGGATGCAGTCCACAGGGCAGACATCGACGCAGGACGTATCGCAGACGCCCAAGCACGGTTCCGTGATCACATAGGCCATCGATTCCTCCGGGCGATCCGCCGGGGACGGCTGCCGAATGCAGCTAACACCCGTTGGGGATCGGCTCTCGGCGTGGATTCAAAGCAGGCGCCGTGCCGAGCAAAAAAGGGCCAACCTCTGCGGGGTTAGCGCGGGCGGGCTTGGCTGGTCACCGAAATATCGTTGCCCCCGGTGACGACCGAGCGTTGCCACCGATATAATGGTGTTGCGATGCCAGATCGCTACATCCTGCTCCTGGGGGAGCTAGCCGACGCGCTAAGCGGCGTGCACACCGTGCCGGCGACCGGGCGCGCGTTCGTGCAGGCCGTGCGCCGCCACCTCCCGCTGCGCGGCTTTGAGCTCGGCAAGCGAGACGGGCAGGGCAGGGAGGCACCGTTCCAAGCGACCGTCTTTGACCCCGAGAGCCCCACCGTCGGCACCAGCCAAGCCAATCGCAGCAGCAGTGAGGTACCGCTGCGGGACCGAGACGAAGACTCGGTGGTTCACTACTCGCGACGTCCGCGTGGCGACAGCGAGACACCGCTGGATGCCCTGCCGCGCCAGGTGCTGCGCAGCTTTCAGGCCGAAGGGAAACTGGAAGAGCTGTTGGTGGTGCCGTTCTTCGCCGAGGGTGCGCTGGTGGGCTACGCCGCACTGGGCCTGGGCTGTTCTGAGCCGCCGCTGAGTAGCGCACTCAAAGACGCGATTGCCAACCTGCTGCGCGTCGCCTGGCGCCACCTGCTTCTGGTCGAACGTGTGGCCAGCCTTTCTCGTCGCGCGCACGTCGAGACACAGCACCTTCGCAGCGAGCTGCTACGCGTCAGCGAGCCGGAACGCCTGGTCAGCGTCAGCGAGGCCAGTCGCCGCATCCTGTCGTTGATCGATCTGGTCGCCGGGCATGACACGACGGTGCTCTTGCGCGGCGAATCGGGGACCGGCAAAGAGGTCTTCGCTCGTCGCATACACCGACTATCGGCTCGCGCGAATCGACCGTTCTTGCGCGTCAACTGTGGCGCGCTGCCGGAAGGCCTGCTGGAGAGCACCCTGTTCGGTCACGAGCGCGGTGCGTTCACCGGGGCGACAACGCAGCACCGTGGGTTGTTCGAGCGGGCGCATGGCGGAACGCTGCTTTTGGACGAAGTGGCTGAGCTGCCACCGCGCGCCCAGGCCAAGCTGCTGCGCGTTCTGCAGGAGGGCGAGATCGAGCGAGTCGGTGGCGAGAATACCTACAGCGTCGACGTGCGCTTGATCGCCGCCACGCACCAGCCGCTGGAGCAGATGATCGATCGCGGGACGTTTCGCTCGGATCTGTACTACCGCTTGAACATCTTTCCGATCACGCTGCCACCGCTGCGCGAGCGCCTGGCCGACCTGCCGGTTCTGGCCGAGACACTGCTTGAGCGCCTCGCCGGGCGCCATGGTCGACTGCCCCCGCGCTTTTCCCCTGAGGTCATCGAGCGCCTGCAGCACTACTCCTGGCCGGGAAATGTGCGCGAGCTAGAGAACTTGCTGGAGCGGGCACTGATCCTGACGCCAGGGCGCGAACCGCTGGTCCTGCCTCCGGAGTTTGGCGGCAGCACGCACAAGGCGACCAGCGAGCCGGCAGCGAGCACCCGCGTGCTGCGCCTTGACGCCGCGCTACGCCAAGCCATCGAGCGGGCGCTGAGCGAGAGCCAGGGACAGATCTATGGCGAACGGGGGGCGGCGGCTCTGCTCGGGGTCAAGCCGACGACGCTGCAGAGCAAGATGCGCAAGCTGGGGATCTCACGCCAGCGCTTCTCTGCGACCTAAGGCCTTACTCTTTTTTGCCGCAGGGCTTCTTGGCCAGGTCCATCGCCTTTTGGTTCTGTGGATCGACGTCGAGGATCTGCTGCAGGTGCGACTTGCCGTCGGCGCAACGGCCATTTTGCAGAGCCGACTCGGCCTTCTCGATGTGGTCAGTGATGAACTGCGGCCGCAGCTTTTCGTAATCACCGCGCCCTAGCTGGCGATACACCGAGGTCTCGGGCAGGTCGCGATAGGCGGCCACGGCGACGTCGGTGTCGGTGTCTTTGTTGCCGACGAAGCGCTGATACTGCTGCCGTGCCTGCTGCTCGGACCTCGCTTGGTCGACCTTCAGCTTGGCTTGGTCGCGCGATGGGGCCGACAACCCAGAGAGCGAAAGAATGTCTTGGGCCTTCTTTTCGCCTTGTTCCCACTTGTGCTGGGCGAACAGGGTGTCCACTTGCTTGGTCAGCTCGACGGCCTTGACCTCGGGGTCCTTGCCACAGTGCAGGGTGCTGCCGGCACTGAGGATTAGACTTAGGAGCCCGATGGCAGGGAGTCCCGCCCGCCGTGTTCGGCGACTCGTCCAGCAGGGGGCGTGTGAAGAGGGCATGCGGGCTCCAGTCTCGGATAATTGGGACCAGTTTTCCAATCGATGGTGGCTGGGGTCAAGCAGAACGAACAAAGCGCTCGCCGGAACGCAGCGTCACGTACAACCGGAACCGCTCTACCACTCCCTCTAGACAGGGGAAGTTCGCTTCCGATACGATCTCGGCTCAGTCTTGCGAGCGCGCAGCGTCGGCAGCTAGTTGCCCAGCAGCGACCGGCTCGGACAACACGGAGAACCGCGACGATGGCAGAGGACAGCGCAGGCTTTGGGAAGGCAGCATTTGCAGGCGCATTCGCTGCGCTGCAGCCAGCCCTGCTGGCCGAGTGGGGCGAGCTAGACGCCGAGGCCCTGGCCGCCACCGACGGCGATCTGGACCGGGTTGTCGCCTTGGTCGCTGAACGGACGACGCGCACCAAAGCATTGGTGCGGCGGCAACTGGAAGAAATTTTCCGCGTGGTCAGTGAGCCGTTGCCAGGCGCCACAGCACGCCCGCGCGCAAGGGGCCCGGAGCGCCCAGGTGAACGCGGCCCGGGCCGCAGCGATCCGCCTGGTGTCGATCAGTTGCTTGCTGAGCTCGAGAAGCGCACCGCCCAGATCATGCGCGAGCTACGCGGCGGCCTTCTCGACAACACGCGTGATCGCGTCCGCGACAATATCTTCTTCTCGCTGCTCGTGGCGATCGGCTTCGGCTTCATCGTCGGAGTGCTGTTCAACGGCTCGAATCGTGGCAAGTAGCGGGTATCCCGACAGCGCACAGTCCGACGCCGACCGCGCTGGCGAGGCGTCGGGCTATGCCAGCTTCAGCGACACCTTCGCCGGTCTTGGCGAAGACGCGGAGCCCGCGCCGGTGAGCGGGGATCTGTCGCGTCGCTTGCTGTCTGTCTTGATGGGCCTCTTGCGGATTCATCTGGAGATCGCGCAGCGAGAAGCCAGCCGCGATCGTCAGCGCCTCTTTCGCGGCCTCGCCTACCTGGTGGTCGCCGGTTTTATGGGGTTGCTCTCGCTGCTAATCGCCGAAGGCCTGGCCTTGAGCGGGCTGCTCTTGCGGCTGCGCTTGCCGTGGGCGCTGGCGGCGCTGCTCGGCGGAAACCTACTGGTTGCGATGGGGCTGGTGCTGCTCGCGCGGCGCGCCCTGGCGGGGCCGATCTTGCCGGAGACGCGAGCCCTGCTGCGGCGGACCTTGGGCTCGCTGCTGCCGAAGTAGGCGTTACTGACACTTGGTGAGCGGGGCCAGCGGCGACATCGGCGCAATCCCCATGGCCGATACCAGGGTGTCGTAGTTCGCCAGCCCGGTCGTCAGCTGCTGCACGATCGCCGCATACGTCTGATCCAGCTTGTTTAGGGTCGAGGTCTCGGCAGCACAGAGGAACTTGTTGGTCGAACAGATCGGCAGTGCTTCACAGCCCGGCATGTCCGGCGCAGCGGCCTGTACTTCTGGCGCGCCAAAGACGACACGCCCTTCCAGCATCACCAGGTCGACGCCGCTCGGGCGAGTCTGAATTAGCGCGTCGTACGGGTTCTGTGGGTCACCGCTGAACAGGAACAGATCGGCTCGCTTGCCGACCTCTAGCGACCCGAGCACGTTGTCGACCGCTAGGACGCGGGCTGCATCGATCGTCACCATCTCGAACAGGCGGCGGCTGGTCAGCAGACCGGGGAACTTGGTCTGGCTGAGCGTGCGGGCAAAGCGAAGCTCGTCGAGCAGGTTGACGCTACCGCCCAGCGCCCAGTCCGGTGCCAGCGCGATGGTTTGCACACCAGCCTGGATGGCCAAGTCGATGCGCGTCGTGTCGTTGTACAGGAACATGTTCGACTTCGGCGACCACACCAGCTTCATCTTGGCGTTCGCCATCTTGGTGAACTCCGGCGCGCCCAGCGCAGTGCCGTGCACAATCGCGGTCTGCGGGGCGAGCAGACAGCCGCTGTTACGACTCTCGAGCAGCGCAAACTCAGCCAGCGCCACGCTGTCGATCCCTTCACCGACGTGGATGACATAGGCCTTGGTGGTACCCGCCGTGAAGTTGTTGCAGATGGTGGTGGCCGTGGAGTTGCTGGGGACCGATATCGCCGTCTGCACCGCGTCGGTACCCAGGCCATTGCGACGGGTATCGATGGTTCGCGCGATCGATGAATAGCAGACCAGATCGACCGCGCCGGGGGCGAGCGTGAAGGACGTCGTGCCAGCAATCAGGGCCTTGATCTCGGCGTACTTGTCGAGCTCGCAGCGATAGTCGACCGGCGATGTGCCTTCGCTGTTCAGATACTGCTTGGCATCGACGACCTGGCCGTAGCGTGTGTCGGTCGTCCACTCGTTGTGGTTCTTGTAGAAGCGGCCGGGGTTCCAGTCGCCCTCATCGAAGATATTGAACAGGCCATGGTTGTGGGCATCGATCAGTCCCGGCGCGATCACGCCACTCGTCTGGATGATCGTCGCCCCGGTTGCTCCGGTTTGTCCGCTGCAGCTGGTAGCGACGCAGGTGATGGTGTTGCCTTCGACCAAGAGCTCACCGGCCATGGGGCCACTCGGGGTCAGCATGGTGCCGCGAAACAGCACCCGATCTTTGGCCCCAGGTGTGAGTACGGGGCGAGCAATCGGCCCCGCGGCATCCACGGCGGCATCGGTGCTCCCATCATCCGATGAGCCTCCGGCATCCTCGATTGACATGTCGGGGAGCTCGCCGCCGTCGGCGTCCCCGGTGTTGATCGTCCGACAGCCCAGCGCGAGCTGCGCCAATGAAGCAACTAAGATAAGCCCCTGGCATCGTCGTAAGCGCATCCAGATTCCCCCTCTTGTGCATCGTACCGCGGCGAAGGGGAGGGGCGGAGGCTCATCCAGCACGTCAGGCAAGGGCACGCGAGCCAAGAGCACAAGGCAAAGGACCACGACCTCGTTGCATCGGTGCATGATTTGCCGCGTCGCGAGGCGCCTTTGGGCACCGGTTTGCAGTAGACTGCGCGCCCATGTCTTCTGAACCTACTGTTCCCGCCGCTCAGTCGGTAAACAACGGGGCGGAGCTGCGCGATGCGCACGTCCTGATCACGGGTGGCGCGGGCTTTATCGGCTCGCATCTGGTCGAGCGCTTGCGGCAGCACAACCGTGTGCGCGTGCTCGACATCATGCGACGTGATGCGCTGCGACCCGCCGCGCTACATGACCACAAAAACGTCGAGATCTGTGTCGGTGATGTCCTAGATCCCGAGGCCGTCCGGCGAGCGGTGAGCGATGTGGATGTCGTCATCCATCTCGCCTCGATTGCTGGTGTCGATACGGTCATGAAGGCGCCGACCACGACGATGCGGGTGTCGCTGCTGGGCACCGCAGCGGTGCTCGAAGCCGCCTTCTCGGGGGGCCGTTGCCGGCGCTTTGTCGACTTCTCAACCAGCGAGGTCTTCGGGCGCTATGCCTATCAGGTCACCGAGTTCGACGCCACGACCCTGGGCGCCGTGGGCGAGGCGCGCTGGACGTACGCTGTAGCGAAGCTGGCGACCGAGCACCTGTGCATGAGCTACCACCGCCAGTTCGAGTTTCCCGCCGTGTCGATCCGCCCCTTCAACATCTACGGGCCGCGTCAGGTAGGCGAGGGAGCGGTGCATCACTTCATCGTGCGTGCCCTGCGCGGTGAGACCCTGCGCATCCACAACGACGGCGCGCAGATCCGCGCCTGGTGCTACATCGACGACATCGTCGATGCCGTGCTGCTGACGCTGACCAAGCCCGCTGCAGTTGGCCACGCCTTCAACATCGGCAACCCCAGGTCAACGGTCACCGTCTACAACCTGGCCAAGATGATTCATCGACTGGTCGGTTCGTCGTCGCCGATTGAGTTCGTGCGCTGGAACCATCCCGATGTCGAGCTACGCGTACCCGCCGTCAGCAAGGCGCAAGAGATGCTCGGCTGGCAGCCGCGTTTCGATCTGGAAGAGGGGTTGCTGCAGACCATTGAATGGTATCGTCACGCCGTCCGGCTGTAGGCGACTGGCAGGCTCGCTGGCCCGCGCGATCGCGCTAGCGCGGAATGGCGGCCAGGTAGTAGCCATCGCGGTAAACGGCGACCACGATCCAATCTGGAGTGGCGGTCAGTATCTTCGCCATGTGCGGTGTTCCGGGAAGCTGCAGGGGATGGTGGGATCCGTCCTGCAAGCGATGCTCGACGTGAGAGCGACCATCGGTGACATACGCTGCGACCGGGTTGATGACAACTTCGCGGACATTTAGCGGAGTCTTGAACTTGTGGATGCGCGCGTCGCTACCCACAACCCACAGCTGATCGCGACCTAGCATGGCTCGCCCCGACGAAGCGTCACCGGCGATGCTGACCGGGCCAGCTCCCTGGGGCAGCTTGGTCTCGGAACGGATGCGGCCATCGCGATCAAAGATCAGCAGCCGGTCGTCGCGGCCGTGCGCCAGGGCGAAGCCGTCGGGCAGCGCCAGGGGAAAGGCTTGGCTAGGCAGCGTCTTTTCTCCCAGTAGATCGGCGATCGCGAAGCGGCGTGGTGCGACCGCTCCCGCTTCGAAGATCTGAAGTCCTTTGGGTTCGAGCACCACGGCCTCCGCTTCGCCGACGGCCAGCTTGGCTTCCGCCGACATGGCGTGGCGGAAGCCAAGCTCACCAGAGAGGCGCTGGCGGAATAGCACGGCGCCACGACGCAGGAGGTAGCCGTGGGCATCGCAGGCAAGCAGCGCTGGATCGGCAGTTCCGGACACGGCAAGCGGCAAGATGGCCGAGACCTCACCGCTCGCCGCATCGAAGCGCAGAATCGAGCTTTCGCGTTCGCCGGGGCGTACGAATTCCGTACTCAGCAGCACTGGGCTACCGTCTGGATCGACGCACAGCCCGCGGATGTCCAGCTCTGAGTCCGCACCGGACTTGTCGGCCGGACCTAGCAACCGCACAACGAAGCGGCTACGCCCGCTGCGCAGGTCGAGTGACCACAGGACCAGGCGGTGCTGCCCCTCGACGAATTGACGGGTGACGACGAAGAGCGTCGCCCCGGACACTGCGGCTTGTCCGGCATCGCTCTCGAAGACCCAGGGTGCGCCGGGCACTGGCAGTGGGGCCGCCTTGCGAACCTGAGCGGTTCCAAGCGATGCAGCGGCAGCACGGTCGCCAGCCAGGGCTAGCGCCGCCTGCTTCAGTAACTGCCGCTTGCTGCGAATCTGCTCATGTCCTCGCAGGCGAGTCTCCGTCACGTTCACGCTGGGTGGGGCCGTGCCCTGATTGTCGTTGTAGGTCTCTAGCGTGATCGGTTCGCCCGTGCCGTAAAGCGGATCGCCGCCCTCTTCGCTGGCGGCCTGGGTCTCTGCTCGCTGCACGATCGTGCGCACGTTGGCCGCCGTCGCTGGCGTAAGTTCTGCAATGCGCAGGAGGGCCCGCAGGCTCTCCCGAAACAGCGTGTCGACCTCGACTGGGTGGGTCGTGTAATCGGTCTGCAGTCGGTAGAAGCGGCGCTGCAGCCGCAGGAAGCGCTCCAGGTGCGGCACCGCGTCGGCCATCCCCAGATCGCCGGCGATGCGCACAAACATTGGGTGCGGATAGCGGTCATAGGTCGCCATGTGCTCGCCCAGCAGTGCCTTCGGATCTGGGCTGCGCAGCGGATTTTCAAAGGCCGCGAGGTAGCGCTGCAGCAGGGCGACGGCCGGCGGCGAGGCCGCTAGCGGCACACGCGGCGATCGTTCCAACAAGGCCACGTTGCTGACTTGCCCTTGCAGACCCAGCGTCAAGAATGCGTCGCGATCGGCGGCT
>DAORCZ010000076.1:0-1601 GCA_035345735.1 Pseudomonadota bacterium
GGCTTGGGGCGGGGGCGTCCAGTCCTCGGACGGGGGCCTGTCCGACGCTCGGACGGCGTCCGGATCTCGGCTCAGTCGGCGGCGGAGCGAGAGGGCTTACAGGCGGCGCAGGTTGATGACAATGCTGCCGTCGGCGAGCTGCTCGCCCGAGGCATCGCTCAGCGAGACCAACACGGAGACGTCGAGCTTGCCTTCGGCGGTCAGCCGGGCGGCGAGCGTGGAGCCGGCTTCGCTGAGCGCTCTCTCCGGCTGCGCCGTCGCCCAGACATCGCTGCGCGCCAGCTTGCGAAAGCGCAGATCGACGACCTTGCTCATGCACGTGACACCCGCCGCAGGCAATAGCAGATAGCCAAGCACGAGGGCCGCGGTCTCGGCAGCGGCAAAGAGAGTGGCGGCGTGCAGCCCGCCAGCATGATTGGCGAGCTCGGCTGAGAACGGCAGCTGGACCCGGACTTCCGACGGTGAAGCGGCCTGAAGTGACAGCCGCAAGAGCTGGGCCAGCGGGATCTGCTGGGCCACCAGCTGGCTCACATCATCGACTGCTCGGACGGGGACAGGGGCCGCGGATGCGACCGCTCCGCCGGGCGCAGGCTCAAGCATGCAGCCATGATATCGCGGAAGCGACGGCGGGAAGGCAGCTTTGCCAGGCGGGGCGGTTTCGACCTACCTCGCTATTCGGGCCGGGTATCTTCTGGTTCGGGGGGCGCGGGGTCGATGGGCTCGGGCTCGACGGGGGTTGGAGCCGCTGCGGTCGGGTCGGCGGAAGGGTCAGGCTGGACCGGTGGGGTCGCTGAATCGGGGGTCTCAGGGGCTTGCGCCGGGGCATCGGGCGCGGCGGGCTCGGGCTGGGCCGCGGCGGGAATCGAGACCCGACCGGCGGTCGCCCAGCGCGCCTTCACTTGACCCGGGAGGGCGCTGACGATGCGATCACCCCACTCCATCGAGACCCCAGTCAGCGGCGAGCGCCGATACACGGTGGGGATGTTCATGGCACAGCGCCAGTGCGGCAGGGTCGCGGGCGCGTCGGGACTGACGGGAGGCGGGTCGTCTACGGCGTAGCACTCGGCCTGCGTGGGGACGAAGCGGCGGCCGCGGCTGTCGGTGAGCACGAACAGGCGGGCATGTGGCGGTCGCAGCGGGCCGGTGAGCTGGACATGGACAGCGCCGCTCTCTTGGTCGGCCGAGAGCACATCGATGCGGGCCGGCATCGGCGGCGGTGCAAAGGCTTGGCGACGACGGCCCCGGCCACGCTGCGAGCGCTCGTGACGGCCCTTAAGCGCGCTGCCATGGCTGCTCTTATGCCGGCCACTTTCGGAGGCTTGGGCGTGCTTGCCCCCGGCGCTGCCTCTGCGCTGCGAGGCACTTGGGCGCTCGCGAGAGCTGGAGCGTTCTCGGCTGCTGTGGCGTTCGCGATGGCTGTGGCCACCCTGGCTACCGCGCGGCGATCCCGACGGGGCGTGCCCCCGGCTCCGTGCCTCGGCTCGGGCGGCCAGCCAGCCAGCCAAAGAGAGCCAAAGGAGAGCAGCCAGAAAGCACAGCGCGCGCATGTCATTTTTTGATACGTCGGCTTGGGCGAGTTGTCGAGAAACCCACCTCCCGAT
>DAORCZ010000076.1:1701-7908 GCA_035345735.1 Pseudomonadota bacterium
TCGCCGCGCAGATAGCGCAGCGTGTTCTTAAGCTTCATAAGCTGAATGAACAGATCGTGCTCGGGATAGAGGCTGGGCGCAGTCATCGGCGTCTTGAAATAGAACGACAGCCACTCCTGAATGCCCGCCATGCCGGCGCGCTGCGCCAGGTCCATAAACAGCGCCAAGTCCAGCACGATGGGCGCCGCCAAGATCGAGTCGCGACAGAGAAAGTCGATCTTGATCTGCATCGGGTAGCCGAGCCAGCCGAAGATATCGATGTTGTCCCAGCCCTCTTTGTTGTCGCCTCGCGGTGGGTAGTAGTTGATGCGGACGACGTGGTGAAAGTGCTCGTACAGGTCGGGGTAGAGGTGCGGCTGCAGGATGTACTCCAGCGCCCCGAGCTTGCTCATTTCCTTGGTCTTGAAGGACTCGGGATCGTCGAGGACTTCGCCGTCGCGGTTGCCGAGGATGTTGGTCGAATACCAGCCCTCAAGACCCAGGCAGCGGGCCTTGAGCGTCGGCGCCAGCACGGTCTTCATCAGCGTCTGGCCGGTCTTGAAGTCCTTGCCGCAGATCGGCAGACCCTGACGCTTGGCCAGCTCGATCATCGCCGGAAAGTCGAGCGACAGATTGGGCGCGCCGTTGGCGTAGGGCACTCCCGACTTCAAGCAGGCATAGGCATAGATCGCCGAGGGGGCAATCTGCTCGTCGTTGTCATCGAGGCCCTTTTCGAACGCGGCGAGCGAGGCATGACAGGGGCTGGGTTGCTGATAGATCTCGGTCGAAGCGCACCAGACAGCGACGCAGCGAGCCAGGCCGTTATCGCGCTTAAATGTCGCGATGTCGTCCATCAGCTGCTCGGCGAGGGCGCGCTTCGATGCGCCCTGCTTGACGTAGGTGCCGCTTAGCTTCTTGACGTAGGCGGGATCGAAGACGCCGGGCATCGGTCGCACGGCTTCGAGGTGCGGTCGCAGCTCGGCCAGATCCTCGCGCGAGAGCACGCCGGCATGGGCGGCGGCCTCGTAGGCGTTGTCGGGGAAGATGTCCCAGCCGCCAAACACGATGTCCGAGAGCTGCGACAGCGGCACAAGGTCTCGGATGAACGGGTTGCGGTTCTCGGTGCGCTTGCCGAGGCGAATACGGCCCATCTGGGTCAGCGAGCCGATCGGCTTTTTGGGCGGGGTGCCCAGGCCGCGACGCACCGCTTCGACTCCGGCGATCAGCGTCGTGGCGACAGCGCCAAGGCCGGGCAAGAGCACGCCCAGTTTTCCCTCGGCGGGGAGGATCTTCGTACCTTTCTGCATAACCATCTTTAATTACTCCTCTTCGCTCGTAGCACTGCTTAAGAGCCCGGTGGAGGATGACTTCAGCGACGCACGCAGCCGTGCCAGGGCCACTTTGTCGATGCGCACCGAGAAGAACACCCCCTGCTCGTCGAAGCGCTCGGCGGTGACCTCGGCGTTGGCGTACACCACGCCGCGTAGCTCTTGCCGGCTGTAAGGCACGAAGATCTCGGTCTGCTCAAGGTCGCGATCGAAGAAGTCGATAATCGCCTGCCGAACGCGGGCTACGTCGGTGGCGTCTTTGGCGGAAACCTGAATCGCGCCGGCATACGCCGCTTTTTCAGCGGGTGCGGCGTCGGTGGCGGCGGGCTGGGGGGCGCTGTCGGCTCCGGTGCTCAAGCGGTCGAGGAAGGCCTGCACATCGGGAGAGAGCTGCCCGCCTTCCAGCCGGTCGCGCTTGTTAAGGACGAAGAGCTCAGGGACCGCGCCCGCCCCGATCTCGGCGAGGACACTGCGCGTCGTCTCGATGTGGGCAAGGCAGGCGGGATCGGCGCTGTCGACGACGTGCAGGATCAGGCTAGCCTCTAGCGCCTCGTCGAGTGTCGACTTGAACGAGGCCACGAGCTGCGTCGGCAGGTTGCGGATAAAGCCGATGGTGTCGGACAGAAGGATGCGCTGCCGCGGCGCCGGATGCAGGGCGCGCACCGTCGTATCGAGGGTGGCGAACAGCTTGTCGGCGACGTAGACCTCGCTCTCGGTGAGGGCGCGGAACAGCGTCGATTTGCCGGCGTTGGTATAGCCGCACAGCGCGACGCGGCGCAGGCCTTGGCGACGGGCGCTGCGGGTGCGGCCCTCGACATCCAGCTCGGCAAGCTCGGTGCGCAGCTCGGCGATGCGATCGCGCAGCTTGCGACGGTCAAGCTCCAGCTGCGACTCGCCGGCGCCCTTGCCACCGATGCCGCCGCGCACCCGGTCGCCGAGCTTCTGCGTCTCGCGCAGGCGCGGGGCGAGGTACTGCAGACGCACCAGCTCGACCTGCAGCTTGGCTTGGCGACTGCGAGCGTGGCGGTGGAAGATCTCAAGGATCAGCGCCGTGCGGTCGAGCACCGAGTGCGCCCCGACGGCCTTCTGCACGTTGCGCGACTGCGAGGGCGAGACCTCGTGATCGAGCAGCACGATGGTGGGCTCGTCGCTGGCCTTGACCAGTGCCTCCAGCTCGGCGAGCTTGCCCGAGCCGAGATAGGCCGCGACATCGATTCTGCCCCGTCGCTGAGTTACGCGCCCAGCGACGGAGAGTCCCAGCGTTTCGGCCAGACGGCCGAGCTCGTCGAGAGACTCCTGGAAGGATCGTTCGTCGCTGTCCGGTAGGTGGACACTGACCAGAACGGCTCGTTTTGGGGGGGCTTCTGGGGCGTGGAGCCCCGTCGCTGAGGAGGAATATTGGTCGCTAGATGGATCGGACATGTTGGGCAGCGAGAGAAGCGGCTACCTTAATCCGTCTCGCCGCCGCCGACAAGGACAGCCGCGCGTTACAGCGTGATACGCAAATTAACCTGTGGGTCGTCGACGGAAGCGCCGAATAGCCCCCCTCCTGCCCCGGTCGCAGCGACGGAAGCTCCAGGTCCGCGACGACGACGACGCAGCTGCGAGAGGGCGCGATACGCCTCGATCTCGGGCCCGCGCACCGGCGACGGGTTGCGAGCAAATGCGACCAACCAGCGACGGAAACTACGACCGAAGCACGGGGAAATACGACGGAGAATACGGCCGAAAATCTGCGCAAGTTGATGGCTGCGAGCACCTGTCATTTCTTTCATCCTTTCGTCGGAAGAAAGCCAGTATGGCAGGTGGGTCTGACAGTTTTGGCCGGGGCCAAAACACCCAAATCAGCGACGGGAAATTCGGAAAAATCGTGGGGTCAGAAGCGGGGAGATTCGGGGGCGCTGACCTAGGCTTCGGGCAGCCCTTCCAGGTGGCGGAAGAGCTCGGCTCGACGGCTGGCATAGGTCGGCAGCGTGTCGTCGAGAAGGCACTGCGGCCAGGCGATGGCGAAGGCGCGTGGACCGATGCCCACCTCGGGCCCACCGAGGGCGCTGAGATCGACCTCGACGACCTGGAAGCCCATGCGCCAGAGCTGACCCCGCACCGTCGTCGAGACGCCGGGCGGCACCAGGGCCGTGCCGTGCACCGACATGATCTGCGTCGCTCCGGCGGCTGCGTCGTCGCTGCCTAGCGAGATGACCTGCACCTTGTCACCGACGAAAGTGGCGATCTGGGCGAAGGTGACGTGCTGCATGACGCTGCTGTCGAAGAGCAGGATGCTGCTGCCGCCGCGCGACTGCAGATAGGTGATGGCCGAGAGCCCACTGTCGCGGCTGACCTCGACGCGCAGGATGTGCGAGCCCAGCGGCAGGCAGGCAGCGACCTCGTCGCAGGTGGCGGCGTCGGTGTGCGGGCCGTAGGTCAGGATGTAGCGGTTGCGCGGCAGGCCGATGACCTCGGCTTGGCCACCATAGCTGTGGCTGGTGTCGCGCAGGCGCAGGCCGAAGCGACGAAGCTGGGCGCACAGCGGATCGCTCTCGGCGGGCGACGGGGCCTCTTTGCCGCGTCCGCGCAGGAACAGGGCGTCGGCCGAGCCGTCAGGACGAGCCCCGACGAACACGCCGCCCAGCCGCGCGGTGGCGAGGAGATCTGTACGGGCGCTGGTCGTCGCCGTGTCCGCCTCGGAGGTCGCGGGATCGAGCAGCAGGATGGTCCCGCCGGCCCGGGTGATGTGATCACACAAGCCCAGCCACTGCTCGAAGGCACGGCGCAGGCTGGTGATGCCCGGCGGCAGGCCGGTGGCGTTGGGATAGGACAGAATGAATACGGATGCTTGCATGGCGACCTAGTGGCTCGCTCCGTCGCTGGGTTCGGTGAGGAAGCGAGCAGAAAAGAAGATCATGGCCATGGCGGCGTAGCCCAGAGCGTGCCACCAGGCAGGGGCGAGATGGACAACCGTATCGGCCGGCGTAAAGCGGTACGAGTGGATGAGGCCAAGGACGCAGAACAGCACACCGGCCAGACACCACTTGCCGGCGGTCTCGAAGCGGCGCTCGATGACCGAGACGGTGCTGGCGGCGAGCAACATCGAGGTGAAGATGAAGCCCTGCTCCAGGGCGAAGGCGCCGTGGATGAAGGTGTCGGTGGCGCGGAAGGCGGGGATCAGCTTGTCGGAAAACTCCGCGCCGCCGGGGGAGCCGTAGCCGGCGACGCGCAGGCCGGTCTTGGCCATCAGCGCGCCCCAGGCGCCGACACCAGGCAGCAGCCCCAGGACGACGGCGGGGGCGTGCTCTTTCGGCGTCGCCTGGAACGACTGCGCGGTGATGACGATGCCGATCCAAAGCACAATCGCCATACCCGCGTCGATGGGCACCGCCCAGGCCAGCCAGCCCAGGGTGCCGGTCAAGCAGACGAAGGTGGCAAAGGCGCCGTTCAAGATTGAATAGCCGGCGCGGGCGCCGAGCGCTTTCCAGCCCGGGTGGCCGATATAAATCGTGGCCGGAAAGCACGAACCGAACAGCGCTGCGACGACGGTGCCGGCGCCGTTGAAGAGCAGCGCGCGGCGGGTCGGATAGGCATCGCCAGCCGCCTCGGCGGATTCGACGTTCTGCAGCGAGCCGATGAGGTCAAAGAGCGCCATCGGCACGATCACGGCGAGGTAGCGCAGCCAGGCGCCGCTCGACAGCGCCGCCACCAGATCGCCAATCACCGGCACTGGCAGGTGCAGGGCCAGGGTGCCAACGGGACGCGGGCCGACCGGTGCCAAGTGCGTCACCCAGGCCAAGATCGTCCCCAGCGCGACGGCGATCATTCCGCCCGGCAGGCCGCCCTTGAAGCGCACGCGGCCAAAGTAGATCAGAAGGACGACCGCCAGCGTGCTCAGCCCGACGAGTGGATTGGCGAAGGTGCGAAACAGAAAGCCGAGCGAGATAAAGCCCAGCGCGATGCCCGACAGGGTCGATAGCAGAGCCGCCCGCGGCGTCATACGGCGCACCCGCTCGGCGACAAACGAGCCGGCGATGGTGATCACTCCCGAGCCGAGACAGGCCACAAGACCCGCGTGCCAAGCGACCCGCGCCGGATCGGGGGCACCCGCGGCCTGCGCCGCCAGCTTGGCCGGCAGCATGACCAGAAAGACGTACGACAGCAGCGAGACGGTGTTGATGCCGTAGGGCAGGGCGCAGACATCGCTGCGGCCGGTCGCCTGGGCCAGCTGCATCGCCTGGCGGGCATAAAACAGGTTGCCGACGAGAAGTGACACCGCCGCCCCGGGCAGGATGCGGCCGTAGAGCAGCTCGGGCGGCAAACCCAGGACATAGCGGCACAGGGTGTCAATGAGCAGAAACTGAACCAAGTTGTCGAGGGCAAGCCCAAAGAAACCATCAATGTCGCCGCGCACCAACCAGCGCATGCAAGTCCCCTTTAACGAGTCATTTCAGGATACTGCAAAGGGGGGAGGCGACAGCGGCTTTTTTGCCAGCGTGGCCGACGCCACTCTCTCCCTTATTCCGACACGGCGAGGGACAAGCTGATATGATGCGTGGATGACCTTGGGGGGCCAAGGCAGGGGCTAGGCGCAGAGGGTGTCGTAACACCTGTGGCCAGACGGTCGCGCTGAAGCTGCTTGCAGGCCTGCTCCCCGAGGGATCGTCGTTTTGGGGTCCCTGATCTGGAGGCAGTGATGAAGGAGCTTTCCGTTGCAGTCCTGGGTGGCGGGCGCTGGGCTCGCGCACTGATGGGGCTGCTGGTTCAGAACCAGCGCAAGGCACGCGGCACGATCAAGCGAGTCTCGCAGTACGTGCCGCCGCGCGGATCCGCTGCGGAGCGCGCTCCGGCCAAGCCCAAGTTTCGCGCCGAGAGCGATGACGCGACGATGATGGGGGCCCTGGGCCCAAGCACC
>DAORCZ010000076.1:8008-15685 GCA_035345735.1 Pseudomonadota bacterium
TGCTCAAGGCGGACAGCGACGACGCGACGATGATGGGCGTGGCCGGGGCGATGAAGTCGCTCAAGGCCCACATCAAGGCCGATGCCGAAGACGCCACGATCATGGGGCGGGGAAGCTCGGTCGCCGAGCAGCTGAGCGCGCGGCTGGGTGGGCAGGTTCGGCCGATGCGAGCCGGCGCGGGCCACAAAGCCGATGCCGAAGACGCGACGATGATGAGCGCGGGTTCGTTCGCCGCCCTCGCCGGTCCGCCCTCGGCCGAGCCGCTGCGTTCGTCGCTGCGTGCCAACTCGGAAGAGGCGACGATCATGAGCGCCGGCTCGTTTGCGGCGCTGGAGTCGATGGTCCGGGACAGCGAGGAAGACAGCAGTGCCCCGCCAGAGCTGCAGGACGTGGCGGCGGCGGACGTGCTGTTCTTGGCCGTGCCGGCGGCGGCGGTGCGCTCGACGCTGCGTCGCATCGCGCCGGTGCTGCGCGGCAGCCAGATCCTGGTGCATAGCGTCGGCAGCCTGCTGCCCGCCGAGAGTGGTCAGCTGGCCAAGCTGGTCTCCCAGGTGATCCAGGAAGAGACGCCGCTGACCCGGGTGGGTGCGCTGGCCGGTCCGGCCCTGGCCGAAGATCTGGAAGAGTGGAGCCCGGCCGCCCTGGTCTGTGGCAGCGCCGTCGAGGGCGTGACCGCTGCGGTCCGCCAGGTGCTGTCGTGCCAGACGCTGCGCATCTACGCCAGTAGCGATCTGGTGGGCGTCGAGCTGGCGCGGGCGATGTCCGGTGTCGTGGCGCTGGCCAGTGGCGTCTGCGAGGTACTGGAGTTTGGGCCAGCCGCCCGCGCCGTCCTGGTCTCGCGCAGCGCCGCGGAGTTTGCTCGCTTGGGCTCGGCGTTGGGTGGACGCGAGCGGACCTTCGCGGGTCTCGCCGGGGTGGGGGGCCTGATGGTGGCCAGCCAGCGGCGCGACGCCGCCGATTACCAGCTGGGCTCGCAGCTGGGCTCGGGCATCGAGCTTGCGGACGCGCTGAAGGAAGTCGCTCGCACCTGCGAGAGCGTCAACATGATCCGCGAGGCCCATCGCCTGGCCGACAGCCACGGCCTGCGCATGCCGATCCTGTCCACGCTGCACCGCTGGATCTACGGCAAGGTCGAGCTAGGCAAGGCGGTCAAGGATCTGCTCGACGACTCCAACTACGTCGAATAGTTCGACGGCCCGCACGCTACGCAGCGCATCTGGCGACTGCCCACGCTCGGTTCCTTCCTCCCCATCCCGCATCTTGCGGGGGCATTTCTTACTCAGGCCTCTGCGCTGCTCTTTTCGGCGGTGGGCTCGCGTCATCGTCGCGTCCCTGTAGCTGGGCGCTGCTGATAGAGTGGCAGCTATGGTCAGGCAGACAGAGCCGGGTTCGGGGCGCGGCGGGCTACGGACGGTGCTTATCGGGGTGGCCGCACTGGCCATCTTGGTGGGAGGCGGGCTGTGGGTGCGGCGCGCCTATCAGCAGAACCTGCAGTCGCAGCGTCGGGCGCAAGAGGCACGTCGGGCGCAGACCATCGCCGACCGCGCCCGGCAGCTTCTGGCCGTCGGCAATCTGCGCGAGGCGGCACTTGAGCTGTCGCGGGCCTATGGCATGGGGGTGCAAGAGCTCCCCGAGCGCGTGCTCCTGCCGTGGCTGAGTGCCCGGCTGGAGTATGAGCTGGGCTCGCTGTCACACGACAAGGAAGTCAGCCAGCTGGTGTGGAGCCCCGACGGACAGCAGCTCCTAACCGGCAGCGGGGACTTCGTCGTGCGGGTGTTTGCCCCGGCGGCCGCCAACCGCCCCGCCCCCCCTGCGGGCGCCTCGCCCCGCATGAGCCTGAAGTATCGCTTGCTGGGCCACCAAGGCGCCCTGCTTGGCGCGTGGTACAGCGGCGATGGCCAGCGCCTGCTGACCCTGGCTGCCGACAGCACATGTCGGCTGTGGAACGCGGGCTCAGGGGCGGCGATTGCCACCTTGAGCGAGCCCTCTGGTCAGCCCTGGCTCTGTCGTCCAGTCGGGGTGCGCGACAGTCGGCGCATCCTGACGGTCGCCAACGAGCCCGCGGTTCGTCTTTGGGATGGCCAGACCGGCCAGCCCGTCGCGGTGCTGCGTGGGCATCCGCTGCCGCTGAGCATCGTGCGCAGCTCTCCCGACGGCAGCCGCATCCTCACCGTGTCGGCGGCGAGCGCCATTCTGTGGGACGGACAGACCGGAAACCGCCTGGTCGCACTCGCCGGACACAGCGAAAACATCAAGGACGCCGCCTTCAGCCCCGACGGCAGCCGCCTGATCACCACCAGCGCCGATCAGACCGCGCGACTGTGGGATGGGGTATCGGGTCAGCTTGTCGCGGTCCTCGAAGGGCACACCGGCACCGTCTATTCCGCGGCCTTCACGCTGGCGGGCGGCAAGGCCATCATGACGGTCAGCGCCGACGGTACGGCTCGGCTGTGGGATAGTCAGACCGGGCGATCGCTGTTTCCGCCCATCGGCCATCCCCGCTACAGCCAGATCTTGGCGATCAGCGCCGATGGCTCGCGCATGGTGATCCGCAGCGAATCGGGAACGCTGGAGCTCTGGGATCGCATCCTCGGCAGCATCCGCGGTGCGCTGGCCGCCAAGGACACGACGCTGACCGGCGACTCGGAAGGCGAGGTGGCGGTCTCGTTCAGTCCCAACGGTCGTCGCCTGATCACCGGAGGCAGCGACGGCATGGTGCGCATCTGGGATGGGCGCAGCGGTCAGCCCCTGATGGCTTTCAAGGGGCATCGTAGTCGCGTCCTGTCGATCGCCTGGACCCCGGATAACAGCACCTTTGTGACGGGGGGCAGCGACGGGGCGGCCCGGCTATGGCGCAGCGGCATCGGTCGTTCGCCCTACCCCCTGGAAGGGCACACCAGCGAGATCACTGCTCTGTCGTTCAGCCCCGATGGCAAGCGGCTGCTCAGCGTGAGCCGCGACGGCGATGGCCGGCTGTGGAACGTCGGGGGTGGCGAACTTATGCATCGTCTCTCGGGCCCGCGTCGTCCCATCGATCAGGCCTTCATCTCGCGCGATGGCGAGCGCGCCATTACCCTGGTCAGCGGTGGCTCGGGCGTCGGCGGCCGCACCCCCTGCATCGTGAAGGTCTGGGATGTGCGCAGCGGCCAGGTCAAGTACAGCTTCGGCGAGCAGCTAGAGCTCGGGCGGGCCCTGGCGGTCTCCGGCGATGGCGATCGCGTCGTCACTACGCCGACCGCCTCTACCTCGGGGCTGGGTGATGGCGAGCCGGTTGGGCTGCTCTACGACCTGACGGCGGCTAATCCGACGGTGCTATCGACGCTGCGTGGGCATGGCGCGGCGCTGTCCGTGGCCGCCTTCAGCCCGGATGGGGCCCTGTTAGTTACCGGTAGCGACGATCGCGGCCTGCGGATCTGGGACGGCAAGAGCGGCCAGGCCCTGCGGCAGCTAGAAGGTCATCGCGAGCCGATCCGATCGGTGGTCTTCTCCCCCGACAGTCGGCGCATCTTAAGCGGCGCGGGCGATCGCAGCGCTCGCCTGTTTGACGCCGGCACCGCCAGCACGCTGCATGTCTTTGGCGGTCAGGTGGGCGCGGTGCGAGCCGTCCACTTCAGCCCCGATGGCCGCTCTGCACTGACGGTCGACAGCGGCGATCGCGCCTGGCTGTGGAGCACCGAAGATGGCCGCCTGCTCGCCGCGTTGGCCAAAGCCAGCCAGCGCAGTCACACCGCCATGGCTTTTTCTCCCGACGGCACGCGCATCGCGAGCGCCGGCGACGAGCTGCGTATTTACGACGCCGTCACTGGCCAGTCGCTGCTCAACCTCGACGGCAGCGGCAGCGAGCGGGCCGAGGTGATGACCGCCATCGCCTTCTCCCCTGACGGCAAGCTGCTGGCCAGCGGCACGCAGAGCGGCGCGCTCAAGCTCTGGGACGTGCACCTGGAGACCCGCTCACCGGCGGCCGTGCAGGCCGATCTCGAGCGCATCCTCGCCCCGGCGCCTTAGCCGCACCGCAAATAGATCGCACACCGCTGGCCTGCGTTTGAGGGGACAGCGAGCCGGTTCCTCTGCTGTTGCGAACCGCTTGCCCCCCTCTCGCTGGAGGTTTCGGTGTCGCTGCGATTACTGCGTCGTCTTGGGTTTGGCCGTGGCCTGTTGCCGCTCTTGTTTGCGTCGCTACAAGCCGTCTCTCCCCG
The DNA here is from genome assembly GCA_035345735.1 of Pseudomonadota bacterium. Lineage (GTDB taxonomy): Bacteria > Myxococcota_A > Polyangia > Palsa-1104 > JAEUJZ01 > JAEUJZ01. The sequence continues at coordinate 12,205 of DAORCZ010000076.1, forward strand.
CCCGGCTTTGGCGGGGGATGCTCCACGAGCGGAACAGGCTGACTTTGTGCAGCAGTTACCGAGCGCCGCCCCGTCGGTTCCCGCGCCCCGAGCCGCACGCTCCAAGTCCGCGGCTCCACTGGGACCGGCCGCCGCTGCCCCCGCGCCTGCCCCGACACAGGTCGCGAGCTTCGAGTTTTCCGACGGCAAGAGCGAAGGCACGCTGGGCACCGAGTCGATGCGGCGGGCCAACCGCGCCGCTGCCGAGATCCTGCGCCGTCGCATGGCCGGAGAGCGCCCCGATGACGCCAAGCTGATCCGTGAAGCAGTGGGCGCCGATGTTGTCGTCGTCGCGGGTGTTTACGATCGCGTCCAGGATGTGCTGCGCGCCGTACAGATCAAGCACGTGGTCATCCCCGCCGAGCTCTTGGAAAAGTTGAACCTGCTGTCCACCCAGACGCTGATGATCAACTGCCCGGGCACGCTGTCCGAGCTCGCGACGCGACGGGTGCGCGACTTTGTGGCCCGCGGCGGCTATCTGGTGACCACCGACTGGGCCCTGACCACCGTCGCGCAGGCCTTCCCGGGAACCATCGCGCACAACGGCCGCACGACCCCCAATGACGTCGTATCGGTGCATGTACACGACGGCAACGAGCCGCTTCTGCGCCACGTCAAAGTGCTGCGCGATCACCCGCGCTGGTGGCTGGAGGGATCCAGCTTTCCCATCCGCATCCAAGATCCCAAGAGCGTCCGCGTGCTGATGTCCTCCGACGAGATGCGCCGCCGCTACGGCGATGGAGCGGTGGTGGTGGCCTTCAACTATCAGCAGGGCAAGGTGCTGCACATGACCAGCCACTTTTTCCTGCAGCAGTCGAAGCTCGTCGGCGAGTCGGAAAAGAAGGCGGGCCGCGAGTTCGCCAAGAGCACCGGCATGAACGACCAGCAGGTCGAAGAGCTCAAGCGCAGCGGGGTCGACCTCGACGATGTGAAGGCGGGCGAGATCAACGCCGCGTACTCGATGCAGCAGGTGTCGGCCAACCTCCTCGTCGAAAAGCAGGCCGCCAATCAAGAGCTGCTCAAGAAGCACTACCGCGCGCGCGTGCTGGCCGATGAGGTGCCACTGGCCAGCAGCGAAGCCGGCGCCAGCCCGCCGCAGGCGCCGCGCGTGCGCAAGGACTACCGCGTGCAGGTCCTGGAAAAGAAGGCCGGTCGGGCCCGGGTCCGCGACCTATTCGGCAACGAGGGCTGGGTGCCCGACAGCGCGCTCGCCTATTGAGGGCTGGCCAGGGCCGTCTGCAGGAACGACTGGAGCTCGCGTCCGATCGTCGCTTTGTCGGTGCGCACATACTGCGAGAGCAGGATGTGATTGCCGTCGGCAATCGCCACGCTGCGGGTCTGCGGATGTGGCGTGCCGCCGTGCGTGCGGCCGACGAAATCTCGCATCGCTGCGACGCTGCACACCGTGTCCTGATGCTGGGCATCGGCGTAGTGATAGAGCAAAAGGATCGGCGCGCGGATGTTCTGTGGCGGGCCGTCGCGCAGGGCCTGGCGACGCACGTCTTCGACCTGGGCCAGGGCGCTCATGCGCTGGCGCGTGATCCAGTAGTTTTCGTAGCCGGTCACCTTGCGTCCCTCGGGATCGCGGCGCCACCCGGCATCGCGAAATTCGCCAAGGACCGCGCGCACCAGACCCATGCCCAACCGGCGCGAGAGCAGGAAGCTGCCGGTCGGAGCCATCTCGACAAGCGGGCTGGCCAGCACCACGGCGTCGACCTCCGCCGGATGACGCGCCGCCAGCCAGGCCGCGAGCAGCCCGCCGGTCGAGGAGCCGATGAGCACCAACCGCTTGGCGTGGCGTCGCAGCTGATGAAAGTCGGCTTCGACGCGCTCGAAGTACTGGTCCGGCGTCGCGGCTGCGTGTCGTTCCAGGTCGCCGCCATGTCCCGGCAAGCGGGTGTAATACGTCACAGCCCCCAGGGCCTGCGCGATCGGCTCGACGCTGGCTTCCCCTTCGGCGCGCGAGGCACCAAAGCCATGGATGTACAGGATGGCCGTCGCCGTTCCGGCTGCGCTCGGCGTGCCCCCGGGCCAGACCAAGCGCTCTTCGTTGCCCGGCCGCACCCCTTCGCCGGCTGACTGCGCGAGGCGGCGCGCGACATAGTCGGAAAGCGGTTCTGACGACTCGGCGGGATGTGGGCTGGCGTTCGGCGAGATCGGCCGCGGCAGGCACAGGAGGGCCGCCCCCAGGGCCAGCGCCAGCGCGAGTCCAAGTCCAAGGTAGCGCAGCCCGCGTCCGATGATCGTGCGGGTCACTTTGTGTGAGGGGCGCGAGGGCACATCGCTGGGCGACGGAGAATCTGGCTGAGCCGACATGTTCTCTCATCATCCTCGGCCGCTGGCAGCGGCACAAGCCCGCGGTCACGGTCGCAGAATCCTTCCCGCCCGGCTCGACGCTGCATATGATGCCCGCTTCCTTACTTGCTTAGCTTTGGAGGTCTTAAATGCAGACTGGCACCGAGGGTGCAGTGGGCCGAGTGTGCCCGCCCGCCCGAGGACAACGACCGGCCCGTAGGTGGTGGTTGCGGGCTCTGGCGCTGAGCTTCCTGTGTGGCTTTGGCTTGGCGCGCTGCGACGGTCTCTCGGAAGACGAGGTGCTGTGCGAAGAGAGCGTGGCCAAGCTGCGCGAGTGCTGCGGGGCCAGCTTCGGCGGTGGCATCGAGTGCTACCACGCCGACCACGGCGGCTGCGCAGCACCCAGGCGGCCCGCGGTGTCACGCGACAAGTCGCTGTGCTTGCTGCGCCGCAGCTGTGACGAGCTGCGCAACAGCGGAAGCTGCGACACCGAGACCTGGACGCCGATGCAAAAGTGCGCCAGCTGTCGCGACTTCTTCAACTTCACCTACCGCTGCTGCAGCGACTGGCAGGAGCCGTCATGCCATTAGCAAGCTTGCTAATAAATTGGCAGCCCCGTCGCTGGTGGGTGGTCTTGGGGCTGGCCAGCCTAAGCCTTGGCCATCCCGCGGGGGCAACGGAACCTCCGCTTCCGGGGCCGGCGATCAGCGCGGCGGAGCCTGAGCCCAGCCTGGGCTCGCCCTATGTTGCCGTCTCGCTGGGACCGACCCTGGCCAGCTTCTTTTCGCGTCCGCTCGTCGGCGGTTCGCTGGCCGTGGCCGGCGGCGCGATGTTCAGCTCTAGCCTTGGGGTTCTGCTGCAGTCACGCGTCGATATCGGTGGCCTGGATCTGCGGTATCTGACGGTCGGCTCGGGACGGCTGGGCTTGGCGCTGCTGGGTCGGCTGAACGAGCGCGCCACGCTGACCGGTGGGGTGAACGGCGGTCTTTTGGGCTTTGTGCGCAACAGCACGCGCACCCCGGTCCTCACTCCGCTTGTCGCGATCGAATTCGGCGCTGATATCGATCTTGTGCACGGGGCGCTCGCCGCGTCGGGTGAGCGCTATCGGGCGAGCGGTCGCCTGTTTCTGCCGATCTCGCTGAGCTTG
>DAORCZ010000077.1:0-13882 GCA_035345735.1 Pseudomonadota bacterium
CCACGACGCGCGGATAGCGCAGACAAAGGAGGGCGGGCCGGCGAAAGAGTCGCAGGCCCAGGGCTCGGGCGTGTTGCCCCAGCGTCGGTCGGGCCCGGTCGGCTGCGTCCTCAGCTGCGAGGTCAGCGAGCTCTAAGATCAGCGCCACGTGCTCGGCCAGCACGCGCGCCGGCTGCAGCGTCTGGCGTAGCTGTTGCAAACGAGCATCGATGGGGACTGCGCTCTGGGCCCTCGTCGCTGACAGCAGCTGCTGGGTGAAGCGTGGCAGCTCGCGGGCGAGCTCATCGCGCGGTGCGGCGCGCAAGATCTCCTCGGGCAGAGCCAGTGCGGCAAGGATGGCTGGGAGATCACGGCCTCGCTCGCCATAGCCGCAGAGCAGCACCGGCTTGCCAAGCACCAGTGCACTCATGACGTGGCGGGCCGCCTCACGCGCCTCGCGTTCGTTCTGCACCGAGACCAGCACGCCGGTGCAGGTCAACAGACGCTGTGCCTCGGTGGTGGCCTCGTGGGCAGTCGGGCGGAGGTGGGCCGGCGTCCCATCGAGCAGGACCACCTCGGCGGGAGCGGCCCAGGCCGGAAGCTGCGTCGCCAGCGCACCGTAGACGCCCAGCCGCGGCGCGGCGGCAGCGGCTGCGCGGGTCGGTTCATCGGCGGCAAACAGGATGGGATCCAGGAGCGGCGGCAGGATGTGAATTCCCGAATCCGACAAGGTCGTCCGCCGTCCCGTCTGAGGCAGGAGAGCGAGGAGCTCGTGGCGCTGCTGCTCGCTGCCCAGCACGGCGCGCTGCGGGAGCGGCAGGGCGCGTCCGCGGTCTGGGGGGCTGGGGCGCGGGCTTGCCCGCCGGGGGCGACGGTGGATATCGATGACCGCCGCGCTTGGCCAGTAGTAAGCCACCAGCAGGCAGCCCAGGCGCGCCGCTAGGCTCTGCAGGTGACGGGTCGATGTAGCGCCGGTGACGATCAGCAGATCGGGGTTGGCTCGTCGGACGGCGCGCTGCACCTGCAGTGTCGAGAGCTTGCCCAGGCCATGCCGCACCAGCTCGACCTGCGCCCCGGCTTGCGCAACTGCGCGGGCCACTGCTCGCAAGGCCGCGACATCGTCCCGACTGCGTCCACCCTCGATGACAAAGACCACGCGCCGGGGGGGATGGCCGGTCTTTTCGCCCGTCATGGCCCCACGATATCAGAGTCGCTGCGGCAGCTTGGCGGCGTGCTTGCTTGTCGCTTTGCTTCGACGGCCGCGGCCGGTGTCCGGCTCCGCGGCGTGCGGTCGGGCTGAGGCGGCTGCGGTGCGCGTCTGTTCCGGTGCCGGACTGGCCCGCTTGGCCTGCTTGGTCGCCTGCTGGGCGGTCGCCTTCCCAGTTTTGGCTGGGCTTGCTCCTCCGGCTTGGCGCGGCGCTGGCCGGTCGCTGGGCCCCGGTTCCTGTTTCATCGGCTGTTTCATCGGCTGCTTCACCGACGGTTTCATCGGTTTCGCGGGTGAAACATCGACGGCCGGAGCGGGCTCGACCCGGTGCAGCGTGACTCCGCGGGTCGATAACGCCAGCCGCTGGCTCTCCGGCAGGACAGCGGCGCGGACCAGCTGGCCATCGCTTAGGTACTGCTTGGCCAGCGCCTGCAGCGCCGCGGCATTGATGTGTCGCAGGAGCTCCGCCGGGCTGTCGCCGCCCAAGGCCGGATCGGGCAGGCCGAACAGCAGGGCGCGGGCCAGCTGCTGCGCCCGATCGGCGCGTCGCTGACCGGAAAGGACCCAGCGACTGACTAGGCGCTCGCGAGCCAGCGCCAGGGCTTCGGGGGCGACGGGGTGGTCCGCCAGGCGGCGGATTTCATCGCGCAACGCCGCTTCGGCAGCATCCAGGCTGCGTGGCGAGGTCGCGACATAGAGCGAAAGGCTGCGCTCAGGCAGACAGCCGGACAGCGCGCCTTCGACGGAAAATGCCAGCGCTCGACGATTCAGCAGCGCCTGCTGCGCTGCCCCGGTGCCCGCTTCCGATGCCAGGAGTTCTAGCAAGAGCTCCAACGAGAGCGGCGTACCCCGATCGGCAGAGGCACAGCCCGGCACGCGCGCCCCCAAAAGCAGGTGGGCCTGAGCGGTGGCTGCAAAGCCAAAGAGCTGGGGTGGGGGGGCATCGGGCGAGCGGCTGCTCGGCGTCGCGGCTGCACCGTTGCTGGGACCCTCGGGCAGACTGGCCTGAGCGGTGGCTACCGGCAGCAGGGTCCGTGGCAGCTCAGACAGCGGCTTGAGCTTGCCCAGCCACGGCGATAGCTGCCCGATGACGCTGCTGGGTTCGAAGTCACCGACGATCGCAAGGACTGCAGGAGCGCGATCGTAGCCCCGCAAGAGATCCTGCAGGTGCCGCGGCGAGAGCACGGCGACACTCGGCGCCAGCTCTTCGTAGCGCGGGCTGCGGTTCGCTGGGCTGCTCTCGGCGGGGCTGGCTGGGCTGCCGGTCTGCCGCTTGAGAGCCTGGGCGAGCAACTGTTCGGCATAACGGGCGGCATCGAATTCGACGGTGCTGGCGCCGCGCACAGGTCGTCCAGCGCGTGCACCTGCGGCATCGTTGCCGGGAAGGCTGCGGCGGCTGGCCAGCACGACATCGCGGCGGGCCCGTTCGACCTCGGCTTCGCTGATGCGCGGCGACTCTAGGCAGTCGCGGAGCAGGGCCAGGGCCTGCGGCAGACCTTCGCTGGGAAGCTGACCACGCAGGGCTAGCGCGTCGTCGCTGGCTTCGGCCTGCAGACTCAGGCTGAGCTCCGTGAGCAGCGCCGAGAGCGCAGCGCCGGGCAGGCTGGCGGTGGCATGCGGCCAGACTCGGACCAGCAGGTCATGCAGACCACGCAAGCGGGCCTCTTCACGCTTGCGGCCACCCGGCCACAGGGCGGTAAAAGCGACCAGCCCCTGTCGTGTGCCTGAGGCTGGCCCGCTCGGTGCAGAGGTGGGCAACAGCACGAGATGGGCTCCGCTCTCAGCGCGCAGGACTTGGGCTCGACCACGGGGCTCGCTGCCGGGGGCGGCCCCCGTCGCGGCGCGGCTCGGCGGGCTGGGGGGAGACGCCGTGCGGACGAGTCCAGCCAGCAAGCGCTCGCGCAGGCGACCCTCGGCTTGGGTCAGCGTCTCTGCTCCCCGACTGGGGGCACGCAGGAGGATCGACAGCCGCTCGGGCTGCAGAAAGCGGCTGAGCGTCCGCTGGACGTCGGCTGGGGCCAGCCCAGCTATCCGTCGCTGCCAGGCGGTCTCGTCGGATCCGGTCAGTGCGAGCGCGATCAGGCGCAGGGCGCGTCCGGCGGGTGTCTCGGCGCGACGGGCCACGTCTAGCAGCAGGCGACGGCGCGCCTTGCCCACCGCTTCCTCACTGACGGTATGGGCAAGCTGCAGGGCCGCCTCGACGTTGGTCAGCAGCCGCTCCGCCGCCTCGGGAGCGGGGCCGCGCAGCACGAACAGGCCCGGGCTCTGCGACGGTCCCAAGAGCAGCGAGATCTCGCGGCCACCCGGCTCTGGCATCTGTGCCGCGACCTCTAGCGCAGCCAGCTCTGCCGGGGTCGCACCGTCGAGGGCGAAGCCCAGCCACAGCCCAGGCTGACTCGCCGGCAGCTCGCTGGTGGGCAGCAGGCGAAGCTGCGGGCCCGCGTGGTGCGGCCCGGCGGTCGGTTTGCCAGAAGGCCGCATCCCGCTCAGCCCCGCGACGCTCGTCGGGTTGGCCCGTCCACGCAGACGGACGACGTGCGCTTCCAGGTCTTGTAGCTGCTGCCGAACCCCTGCCACCCGGCTGGCATCGATGCCCCCCGACAGCACCAGGGTCAGCGCAGCGGGGCGATAGAACTGCGCCCAGTGCTCGCGCAGCATCGTGGCCTGCAGGCTCGCTAGCTGCTCGGCGGTACCGACGATGGGGCGGGCTCCGGGATGGTCGCCATAGGCCAGCCCAAACAGCCGCGAAAGCGGGACCGCGGACGAGGGCGCACCGCTTTGCAGAAGCGCGATGCTCTGACGGTGCTGCGTCAGCAGGGCTTCTGCTGCGGCACCGGTCGGTAATGGTGGCTCGCTGAGCACTGCCCGCAGGAACCGCAGCGCATCGTCGATGACCTGACGATCGCCGACCACCTGATAGGCGGTGTAGTCCGGCGTCGTAAACGCCTGCACCCGCCAGCCGCGAGCCCGCAGCGCCATCGCTGCCGCGCCCGCGGGATGGTTGGGGTCCAGGATCAGGCGCTCCAGCAGATAGCGCAGACCGGCCGGTGGCGGTGGGCTGGGGGCTCGCAGAAACGCAGTCACCGCGACGGCAGAAGTCAGCGGATCGCTCTCGGCAAGCAGAGTTGCCTCGCCAATTTTTTCGGGTCGGTCTGAGGCCGAAGAAGCCGGTGGAGTGACGGGCAGATTTGCGGGCCGACTGGCGGGCGGAGGCGCAGCCCAGGCGGATGGCAAGAGAGCGGGCGGCGCAGACGGAACGGCGAGCGGCAAAGCACTGATTCCGAGCCACGCCACCCAGGTGCTGGCGAGCGAGCGACAGCGGATCGGGCGGCGGGTCGGCACGCGACTCATCCGCCATGCCCCCGGGCGAGGCGAGTGGCCCCAGCCTGCACCAGCGCCGTGATCTCGGCATCGCCCAGGCCGGCTTCGCGCAGGATCTCGGCGCTGTGTTCGCCCAGCTTTGGCGGTCGCTTGACCGTCGCAATTGCTGAGACTGGCAGGGCCGGCGTGCGCACCTGCGGAAGCGGCGACTGTGCGCCTTCCCCAGGCAGCGAAAAGAAGATCTCGCGCGCCGTGTGCTGCGGGTGACTTGCCAGCTCATCGAGGTCGAGGATGGGTTCGACACAGACATCGGAGCCGAGCGCCGCGAAGTGAGCGGTCCACTCGTCGCGAGTCTTCTTTAGCAGGCGGGCTTGGATGTCGGCCCGGGTCGCGGCCTGCGCGGCGTCATCGCCAAGAAGCTCTGACGGGTCGCCCGGCCGGCCGATGGCGGCGTTGAAGGCCAGCCAGAACTTCGGCTCCAGCGCCCCGACGGACAGGTAGCGCCCGTCGGCGGTGCGATAGACGCCATAGCAGGCCTGGCCGCCAGTGAGGAGCTCTTGACCTCGCCGCGGTGCTGTCCCGCCACAGGCGCGATTGCCCAGCTCAGGAATCAGGAACGACAGCGAGCCTTCGCACATCGCCACGTCCAGGTGGCTGCCGCGTCCCTCGCGCTCGGCTTGCCGCAGCGCGGCCAGGATCTGCACCGCCGGCCACAGCGCTCCCGCGCCGAGATCCGCTAGCTGAATGGGCATCGGGTGCGGCGGCCGCTCGCTGCTCTCCCCGACCAGGCCCAGCACGCCGGCGATGGCCAGATAGTTGAGATCGTGCCCCGCGCGATCGCGATACGGGCCGGCCTGGCCGTAGCCGGTGATCGAACAGATCACCAGCGCCGGATGGTGCTGATGCAGCACCTCGATGCCCAGCCCCAGACGGGCCAAGACGCCGGGGCGGAAGCTCTCGACCAGCACGTCGTAGTGCGGCAGCAGACGCAGGAACGCCTCGCGCCCGGCCGGATTTTTGAGATCCAGGCTCAGCGAGCGCTTGTCGCGATTGATCGCCGCGAAGCGGGCCGAGACCTGCGATTCCTGATCTTCGCCCCCCAGCGAGATCGTCGGTGGAAACAAGCGCAGATAGTCCCCGACGTGCGGGTCTTCGACCTTATCGACCTGCGCCCCCAGGTCCGAGAGGATCAGGGTGCAGAACGGACCCGGCAAGAGCCGAGACAGATCAAGAACGCGGACGCCCGAGAGGGGGCGGGAGGCTGGCCCCGCCAACGCAGGTTTGCTCATGAGATGATTCCTGCCCGACGGGGGGCGAGGGGACGAACCGAGGGGTGACAGGGTGTAACGAGCCGCGTGCCAGCGTGTAACGAAGTGGGGAGCGGCCGTACAGGGCTCGACGCGGGGGGCCGCGCCGGATGGCTAGGCGTTGCCGAGCTTGAACAGGTTCTGCAGCTTCATGGCCAGCATCGGGTTGCCGCTGACGCGGAGCTTGCCCTGCATGAACAGCGCCATACCTAGGTTGGGGTTGGCGAGCATCGACACGAAGTCGGCATTCGTCACTTCGATGGTGCACTCGGCGCCGGCGCCCACACCCTTGGCAACGCTGGGAGCAGCCGACTTGAGATCGACGGTCCACTCGCCGCCGCCATCACCGGTGATCTTGAACACGTAGACCGCGCCGACCGCCTGCGCGGCCGCCGGGTTCTTGGCGATCGAGGCAGGCAGGATGTTGTCGAACAGGTCGGAAGCGGAGGTCGGGGTGGCAGCCATGTTGTTGCTCCTTCGTGGGTGGACGGGCCACGGCTCTGCACCGCAGGGGGGAAGAGCTTGCGTGGCGTCATACGCCTGATGATTAAATGGTGCGATTTTCCGTACCACGCTGCGCCCCGTGATGTCAACGCGCACGCCGCGCCTGAGCAGATCACGGTTGTCGTCGGAAAATGGCTTCGTTAGGCCGACTAATCGGGAGCTGAGCATGGCCCTGCGCAAGAAAAAAACGCCGGAGTCTACGTCGGGATCGCGCCCCCCCGGCCCGCCCGCTGAGCCGCCGCGGGCATCGCCTGGGCGGTCGGCTGCCTTGGCGTTGGCCCTCGCCGTGGATGGCTATCTGGATGTGCTGAAGATCGAGCGTGGGCTGGCCAAAAATTCGCTGCTCGCCTATGCCCGCGATCTCGCTCAGTTTGCTGACTTCCTGCAGGGGTACGACGCCGCGGCGCAGTCCGATGTCGGGCTCATCGCGGCGCGGCATGCTCTGGCCTTCGCGGTGCACTTGGGCTCGGCGGGGCTAAGCCTGCGCTCGCAGGCGCGGATGCTGGTGGCGCTGCGCGGGCTGTCGCGCTACCTGCGGGCAGAAAACCTGATCGAGGGGGACTTCGCTGAAGAGGTCAGCCTGCCACACATGGGGCGGCCGCTGCCCAAGGCCCTATCGACCGAGCAGATCGACGCGCTGCTCGCTGCACCGGATGTCCGCACGCCGCGCGGTTGTCGCGATGCCGCGATGCTGGAACTGCTCTACAGCACCGGCCTGCGTGTGTCCGAACTTGTCGCGTTGCGCGGCGAAGATGTGCAGCACGACTACCTGCGCACGGTCGGCAAGGGGCAGAAGACGCGCATCGTGCCGCTCGGTGCGGTGGCGCGCGAAGCGATCGCCCGCTATCTGAACGAGTCGCGCCCCAAGCTGCTGTCGGGTCGCATCCACTCGGCGCTGTTTGTTACCGAGCGCGGGGGACCGATGACGCGACAGGGTTTCTGGAAGCTGATCACTGGCTATGCCCGCGCGGCTGGCCTAGATGCCGCGGCGCATCCCCACGTGCTGCGCCACAGCTTTGCCACGCATCTCGTCAATCGCGGGGCCGACCTGCGGGCCGTGCAGGCCATGCTGGGTCACGCCGACATCAGCAGCACGCAGATCTATACGCACATCGCGGCACCGACGCTGAGACGGGTCTACAAGAAGCATCATCCGCGCGCCTAAGGCGGCGTTTTTTCGCCCGCGCGGCCAGCAGAAAATTTGCCGCTTCGATGGCCGGATGATAGCCAAACAGGTATGTCCCAACCCTCGTTGTTTGGTCCTTCGTTCTCTAGCCCAGAGGACGATCGCCGCCGTAATGACCGACGTGGAGCCGAGGTCGGAAGCGAGCTGGCTTTGGCCGTCTCTTCCGAAGAGCTGAGCCCGAGCCCGCAGCAAGAAGAGCGACGCTATCGCCGCATCCTGGCGCGCAAAGAGAAGCTCGGGGATCTGTTCGGCATGGCGGCCTGTTACATCCAGCTGGGGGACCTGTATCTGGCGCGCGGCGAGAGCGAGCAAGCGGGCGACCTGTATCGCAAGTCGCTGCGCCTGGCGCGTGCGGCCAACACGGCGCGCAAGTCGCTGGCGCCGGAAGACCTGAGCTAGTTGCGGCGGCGAGCGCTCGTCGCTCTGACCGCTGGGCTATGCGCGTTTTGTGTGGCGTTCGTCGGCTCGACGAGCGCGGTGGGGGCCCAGCCAGCGAACGTGCCCGAGGGGGAGGTCGCACTCCTCCAGCGGGCCGAGCAGATCTTGCTGGTGGAGAGTGCCGACTGGAATGCCGCCCGGGCGCGGCTACAGCGTTTTGTCCGTCGTCGTCCTGGAGTCCGCTTCGAGCGTGTTGGGAAACCGCTGGCCGCTTGGGTCGGGCGAGCAGGGATGGCCTGGCGCAGCGATCGCGATGGACCTGATGGGTCCGGAAGTCCGGCAGAAGCCGGGCCGCGCAAGCGCGAAGGCGATGGGCGATCGCCGGCGGGCGTATTTCCGCTCGGCGAGCTATGGGGCTATGCCACCGCACCGCCTCCGGGTGTGCGCTGGCCCTACCACGCGATCGGCGAGCGAGATCGCTGCGTCGATGATCCCGACTCGCCTGACTACAACCAGCTTCGACAGGCCCCGCTCGCGGCGGCTGAGCCGTGGCGCTCGGCAGAGCACCTGCGCCTAGCGACCGATCACTACAAGCTCTTGGTGACCGTCGACTACAACCGCCTGCTGGCCGGGCCGGGGGCGGACCAGCGGCCGCGCAAAGGTGCAGGGAGCTGCATCTTCCTGCACATCGCGCCGCCGCCCGGGAGCGGAACTGCGGGCTGCACTGCGCTTTCGGAAGCGGATCTGCGTCAGATCCTCGCTTGGCTGGAACCCCGAAAGCAGCCGCTCCTGATCCTGCTGCCGGCCTCGGCACGTGCTGCTGCCAGAGCGCGCTGGCAGCTCCCGTCGGAGCTGTTTTCGCCCTAGCCCGCCGGGCACAAAAATTGTCAGCGGTCGAGGGGCTGTTACCCTGCGGCTGTGGACTGCTCCTCTTGTTACTACCCGAATGAGGACGACGCGCGCTTCTGTATTCGCTGTGCTGCGGCCCTAGGTGTCTCGCTACAGCAGCTTCCGGTGCAGCCGCCGCCGGTCCCCGCCGATCTCGACAAGGCCAAGCTTCTCGACGGGGCAGGGGGTGTAAGCAGCAGCTTCTTGGGCGAGCGTTATCGCGTGCTGCGCTGTCTGGGCAGCGGCGGCTTTGGCTCGGTCTACGAAGCGGAAGAGGTCGATACCGGCCTGCGCGTCGCCGTGAAGCTTCTGCATCACTCGGCGCTTTTGGACCCGCGCATGCGCGAGCGCTTCCTGCAGGAGGCGCGCATGATCGCCGAGCTGCGCAGCCCGCACGTCGTGCGCCTGTACGACTTTTCGGTCACCGAAGGCGGGACGGAATCCGCTTCACCAGCGACGGGCGGTATGGTACCCGCCAAGCCCAGCGGTGGCGGCCTGCCCTATCTGGTGATGGAGCTGATCGAGGGCAAGAACCTGGCCGCGCTGCTGATGCGCGGGGTGCTGGCGCCGCGGCGCAGCTTGCACATCATGGCCCAGGTCTGTGCCGCGCTCGGTGAAGCGCACGCGCTGGGCATCGTTCATCGCGACATCAAGCCGGACAACATCCTTTTGCTGACGTCCAAGACGGCTGGCGAAGACTTCGTGAAGGTCGTCGACTTCGGTGTGGCGCGACTGCGCGGTCCGGCGACGCGTCCTTCTGATGTCCTCGGTACGCCCGCCTTCATCTCGCCCGAGACCCTGGCCAATGAGCCGGTCGATGGTCGCTCGGATCTGTACTCGGTGGGCATGCTGCTGTGGCAGATGATGCTCGGCGATCTGCCGTTTCCGGCGACGAACCAAGCGGTGATGATGAACTCGCACCTGGCCGCGCCGCGCCGCACGCCGTCCGAGGTCCTGCCGGGTCTGCGCGGTCGCCTGCCCGCCGGGCTAGAGTCGCTGATGGTGCGCCTGATCGCTCGTCGACCGGCTGATCGTCCAGCCAGCGCCTACGAAGTTCGCGCCGCGCTGCTGTCGTTCATGCCGCGGGTTCCGGAAGAACCGTTTTCCGACATGGCGCTGCCTAACTTCGGACCCTGCTGGGACGGTCCGCTGGATCCGCTGCCGCCCCCTTCGCACGCGGCCACGGCACGGCAGGCAAGTCCTGATCCCGCCGTCGCCGACCCGGCTGCGTCTCCGTCACTGGCCCCGGGACGTGGTGCCCGACCGGGAAAGAGCCCCGCTCGGGATGATCGCAATCTCGGCGATGCCCCCCCGGCCCGTCTACCGCTGCACAAGCGCCTCCGCCGGCTGTTTCATGGCAGCAGTGCTAGCGCGAACGCCAGCGCCAACTCCAACGATCGCCCGCCCTTGCGCTAGCCGCGGCGCGGATCATTTCCTGCGCTAGCTGGAATAACTACATGATCGGATAGGGAGGCCCCGGATCGAGCCGCAGCATTTGCTGCCCTCGGCCCGACTTTGGGCAGTCGCCGGGCCCAAAATCTGGGTTCGGTGGCCTCAACCATGGGGCGACCTCTTGACCTCGGGCCGACGATCATGGTCTGTTAGTAAGCTATGGTAAGGCTTCCTATTGTCTCCGTTCGTGTGCTGGGGCCCATGCTCGGATCTGCACTGGGGCTCCTTGTGGCAAGCAGTCCGGCTCAGGCCAGTGAGTGGTGGCACGAAGCCGATCGCGGCTGCGGCCTGATCGAAAACTGGAAAAAGACGAACCGGATCGCCGATCTACCGGGCTGCGATGGCGAGCTGCCGAAGGGCGCGCCTCCCGGTGAAGTGGCGATGCACGACGCCAAGAAGCAGCTTCGCGAAGCCGAGAAGCTGATCGAGCAAGAGAAGACCGGCGAGGTCGAGGCGAAGATCGCGCAAGCGACCGAGCTGATGAACCGCGCGCCGAACGATCCCCGCGTGCACTGGGCGCGTGGCCACTATGCGCAGGCCATCAAGGTCCTCAAGGCCAAGGTCGCGCTGGGGCCGAAGGTGGCGAAGCTGCGCAGCTCGTTCAAGTCGGTGAGCGATCTGGCAGCGCAGCCCAAGCCCGATGGTAAGGCGCTGGGCGATGCCATCACCGCCTGCGTCGCGGCCTTCAAGGATGCCGAGGGCGCGGGCGTCGATCTGTCGATGCCGTTTGAGCTGACCACCGGCAAGACCCGTCCACTGCGCGAAGACCTGCAAGAGTGCGAAGCCGCCAAGAGCAAGGCGGGTGAGGCGACGGCGGCCAAGCCGCCCGAGACCCCCAGCAAGCCCGACGAAGGCAAGAAGCCCGACGAGGGCAAGAAGCCGGCGGGAGGCAGCGACGGTGGCGTCCCGCGTGAGAAGTGGGTCAAGAAGCTCAAGGGCGATCGCAAGAAGGTGTTCGAAGATCACGCCGATGCCTTCCCCGAGTTCGAAGGCGATCCCGGCCCGAAGGGCGCGTCGAAGGCTGCCGAGTGGAAGTACGGCGGCGAGACCTTCCGCTTCAAGGGCAACAAGCTGCTGAAAGAAAAATAGCCGCATGCCCGTCCCCAAGACCCCGCTGTGCACGGTCGACGCCATCATTGAGCTGCTCGATCACCCGCATACTCTGGCTCATCCCACCCGCCCGGCTTTTGTCCTGATCGAGCGCAAGCACGCGCCGCTGGGCTGGGCCATTCCCGGTGGCTTCGTCGATATTGGCGAGCCGCTGTGGCAGGCAGCGGTGCGCGAAGCACTGGAAGAGACCTCGCTGCACGTCACGCTGCGCGAGCAGCTCTTCGCCTATTCGCGGCCCGATCGCGATCCGCGGGGGCACACGGTATCGACGGTGTTCATCGGTCAGGCGCACGGTCAGCCGCGGGCCGCGGATGACGCCAAGAACGTCCAGGCCTTCACCGAAGAGACCCTGCCTGAGCTGGCCTTCGATCACGGCGAGATCCTCGCTGACTACTTCGAATTCCGTCGCAGCGGTCGTCGTCCGCCGTTTTCGCGCTAGCCCTCTCGCTCTCTCACCTACCGCGCCATTGCCATCCTCAAGCCGGCTGCAACGTGCTACGGCATGGGCATGCCCCGTGCGCTTATCCCTTCCTCGGAATCGCGGTGTTTTCTGGCAGCGCTCTCGCTCTGTGGGGTGGCGGGTTGCGCTGATGTACCGTCGCCGCAGCAGCAGCCTTGGCTAGGCGAGACGCGGGCCATCGTGCCCGGGCCGGGTCTGCCGCCGGAGTACACCGAGCCTCGCGATCGCTTGGGCGCGCAGTCGAACAACAACCTCGATGTGGCGCGACACGAGGGGCGCGTCTTCTTGGCCACGCGGCTGTCCAAAGATCACTTCGCCTCCAGCGACAGCTTCATGTTCGTGTTCTCTTCCGAGGATGAGCGGGGCTGGCGCTTTGAAGCCCGATTTTCCGTCGGATCGGACCTGCGCGAGCCGCGACTCTTGTCGTATCGCGGTCAGCTGCATCTGTATCTTGCGAAGCTTGGCAACAATCCGCTGGGCTTCGAGCCGCAGGGCATGCTGATGAGCACGCGGCGCGGGGCCGGTGACTGGAGCCCAGCGACGGGATTTTATCGTCCAGGCGAGCCCTACATTCCCTGGCGCAGCAAAGAGCGGGCGGGGCACGCGTTCCTGATCACCTATCGCAACGGCGAGCACATCTACGATTTTTCCGGCCTGCCGATGACGATAGAGCTCTTGCGCAGCGACGATGGGCAGAGCTATGCGCCGCTTTCTGCCGAGCAGCCGGTGGTGCTGCGCGGGGGCGGGTCGGAAGCAGACTTCGAGTTCGATGCGGCGGGGGATCTGTACGCGGTGGTTCGCAACGAAGCGGGCGATGAGAGCGGCTATGGCAGCAAGATCTGCACGGCGGGAGCGACGAATCTATCGGCGTGGCGCTGCGCCAAAGATCCCAAAAAGTACGACTCGCCGCTGGTCTTTCGTCATCGCGATGAGCTGTATCTGATCGCGCGGCGCAATGTGTCTGAGACCGGGGACTATGCGCTGCATCCCGATGCGCCGTGGTCGGCGGGGGAGAGCGCGCTCAACCTGCTGGATTACTCCAGCCGGCCGAAGCGCTGTGCGCTGTGGCGGATCGATCGCGCTGCGCTGCGCGTCCAGCATGTGCTGGATGTGCCGGGCTGGGGCGATACTTGTTTTCCGTCGGTGATCTTTCCGCCTGGCGAGCAGCCGGGCAGCGGGGGCGAGGGCGCGGGGCCGCGGGCGCTTGTGCTCTACAACTACTCGTCTCCGCTGGATGATCCCGAAGGTGGAGAGCTGTCGTGGGCCGAAGGGCAGAAGCGGGAGACGCGGATTTATCGCACGGAGCTCTTTATGCCTTAGGAGGGCGCTGGCAGAAGGGGCTGCGGATGACCACGGCGAGACCTTGCTTCACGGCGTGGGGCCCTCCCCAAGCGGAGCTTGGGGCCCCACTATCCGGAACACTCTTTTTTCGTCGGGGCGCCGAAAAAAAAGGTTCCGGGCGGCCCTCGCCTTTGGAGCGCGAGGGGAGTTTGGTTTGTGGCGGCGAATCGATCGGAGAGAGAGAAGGGGAGGGGAGGGGGAGGCGTGAGGGGTGTGGGTTTAGGCCAGCAGGGCCTTGATCACTTTGCCGCCGGTAACGTCGGTGCTGAGCTGGGCGTCGCTGAGGCCGACGGCGGTGCCGATGGTCTTGCCGAGTGCTGCGAGGCCATCGTTCATCGTGATGTCACCCGCGGCGCTGCTGGCACCGGTCACCGAGTCGAACGGCGTGGCGTTGTACTCGTTGTTCTTGATCTCCATGCCGCCGATCATGCCGGGCTTGATGCCCTTGCCGATCAGCACCGTGACGTGGTGCGTACCCCAGTGATCGCGGCCAGTGGTGCCCAGCTTCTTGAGCGTGCGACCGAACACGTTCATCGCCATGAACAGCACCTGATCGCGTAGGCCGAGGTCGGTCAGCTTCTGCATCAGGAAGGCGATGCCGGTCTTGCGCGGCATGCTCGCGGCGTCGAGCGGCGCGATCGAGGCCGAGGTCTGATTGGCCTCGTTCTGCAGGTTGTTGTCGGTGTGGTTATCACCGCCAAACGGCAGGTGCAGCGAGACCACGGGCGCGACCTTCATCGCCACCAGCG
>DAORCZ010000077.1:13982-15559 GCA_035345735.1 Pseudomonadota bacterium
CCGCCAAACGGCAGGTGCAGCGAGACCACGGGCGCGACCTTCATCGCCACCAGCGAAGCGGCCGCGATGATCTGTCCTTCGGCGGTGTCGTTGACGATCGAGCTCAGGTTATCGAGCAGGTTCTGCGAGATCGAGCGCACCTGGGTCTGCGAGGTCGCGAGGCGATCGAGGTAGGCCTTCTGCGCGGTGTTGCCGGTCTCTTTGAACAGCGCGTTTAAACGGTTCAGATCCTGATCGCGCATCGACTGCAGGTTGGTCAGGGGACCGGCGGCCGACAGCAGGGTGTCGCGCAGCGCGCGTGGCGCCAGCTTGGGCAGGGTGCGGCCTTCAAACGACAGGAACTCGCCAGGGCCGGACGCGCCGACGACGACGGGCTCGCGCTGGATGGTGCCCAGGCAGGGGGCTAGCTGCTTGGCCAGGTACGACACCAGCATCTCTTGCCGCGGCAGCGCGCCCATCAGGCGCTGCACCTTGTTCTGGTTGGTGTGGCTGTTGTTCTGCGTCGAGTGATGCACGAAGGCGATGCGGTTGGCGATGGCGATCTTGGGATCGGCCGAGTTGATGAGATCGGCCCAGCACTTGGCCATCTTGATGCTCTTGCCGCCCAGCGTGGCCGTCGCCATCGCGTAGTCGGGGAACATCGCCGCCGGCGGGTGGGCGATGTCGGCGAAGTCGTAGGTGCCGGGCATGTTGGCGTTCATCGGATCGCCCGAGTCCGAGGTGCTCATGATGATGAACTGAGACTTGCTGGTATCGATGGCGCAGGTGTCGGCGCGAAGAGGGTTGGCAAGAAAGGCCACCGGCAGACCGGTGGCCAAGGCGCGCAGTCCGAGATAGCTGCTCCCGAACAGCGCAGAGAGAAGGGCATCTCTTCTAGTTAAGCTCATGGTTCGGCTCCTTCTGCGACTTAGAGTCCGGAAGACACGCTGGTCGGCGAGCTGCAGGCCAGCACAAAGGTCGACTTCAAGGCATCGCGCGCGGTGATGCCGGCGGTCTTGGCCGCGGCTTCGTAGTGCTCGATAAGGATGCTGCGGGCCCCCGAGAAGCGAGCATCGGCCAGCGGCACACCCATCACCGTCTTGACCATGTCATCGATGGCGGGCTGCGGCATGGTGCTGCTGTAGCGCGGCGTGCCGGGCGTCTTGTCGACCACTTCATCGGCGAGCCGACGGCAGATGTTTTCGACGCTGGCGCGGAAGAACAGGTTGGGATCGCGCGAGACGACGGGTGACTCGGCTCCGCGGCTGTACGACGCAGCGGGGATCGACAGCGACAGGCTGGCGAGCGTGGTCTGCAGCGGCGTCAGGCCGGCGATGGTGTTGAGCGCGCAGGCATCGGTAATCGCCAGGCGCGACGAGATGGCACTGCAGAAGTGCTCTTGGCGCTGGATGGTGACGGGGGCTTCGGTCTCGGTGAAGGTCTTGGTGCGGGCGGCAAGCGTCACCAGCGGCGACGAGAACAGCTCGCGCACCAGGGTGCGGAAGTTGAAGTTGCTGTTCTTAAACACGGTGGCCACGCGCTGGAATTCGGGATCGTCTTCCAAGCACGGCGCCGAGTTGGCGTAGTAGCAGAGCTTC
>DAORCZ010000078.1:0-15292 GCA_035345735.1 Pseudomonadota bacterium
GGCCAAACCAGTGACTGCGCCGACGACGACGGCCCCGGCGGCCAAACCAGCGACCGCACCGACGACGGCGGCCCCCGCGACCAAGCCCGCTCCCGCTGCCGCCGCGACGAGCAAGCCAGCCAAGCCAACCCCCGCCGCGCCTGCCGCCGGCAAGCCCGGTGCCGCCGCTTCAGCCGGTGCTCCTGCAGCCGGCTCCCCCGCCGGGGGCGCCACGGCCAGCGCGGCTGCAGATCGTCCGGTGCTGACTCGCGTCGTCGACAGCATCCAGAAGGTCTACGAGAACACCGGCAACCTCAAAGCTCGCTTTGCGCAGACGCTGACCAGCGCCATGGGCAAGCGCCAGGCCAGCGGTGTGCTGCGCCTCAAGAAGCCGGGCAAGATGCGCTGGGACTATGAAAAGCCGGAAAAGAAGCTATTCGTCACCGACGGCGCCATGCTGTGGATGTATGAGCCCGAAGACGAGCAAGCGTTCCGCCAGCCGCTCAACTCTTCGCAGCTTCCCGCCCAGGTCAGCTTCCTGTTTGGCAAGGGACGGCTCAGCGACGAATTCGACATCACTTATCTCGACGGACAGGCCTTCGGTCAGGCCGGTGATCTGGTGCTCAAGCTGGTGCCCAAGAAAGCCACGGCCCAGTACAAGCACTTGGTCTTCGTCGTCGATCCCAAGACCTTCATGGTCAAAGAGACGGTGCTGTACGACCAGCAGGGCGGCACCAATCACATCGTCTTTTCGGCCATCGAGACCAACCTCAAGACCGACATCGACGACAGTCGCTTCTCGTTCACGCCGCCCCCCAACACCAAGATCATCAATCCTCGCTAGCCCTGCCCATGCTCTCTTCGGTTCTTGATTCGCTGCGCGCCTGGCCGGCGGTGCGGCGGAGCGCGCTCTCGACCCTGATCCCGTCGGGCGAAGGCCAGGTGGCGCGGGTCTTCGATCTGAAGGCGGCGCCGGCTCTGCGTGCCCTGGGCTATCGCATCGTGCGCGGTGCGGCGGAGCCTTCCGTCGCGCTCGCCGTGGTGGCCGCCGCCAAGCCGTCCCGTGGGGGGACGACGACCGATGATCTCGACTTCCTGCGCACCCTGGCCGCCGAGCTTGCGCCGGGAGGCTTCCTGCTCCTGCGGGCACCGCTGCGCGAGCGCGAGCACATCGCCGCCGCTTTCCTGCACGTCGGCCTGAGCCCGGTGTCGCAGATGGCCTCGCGTCGCTCGGTCCTGACGGTGGGACAGCGGCTCGCTGCACCGATCGTCCGCGACGAGGGCTGAGCCAACGCGGCACCTCCCTCGACCGAGGCCGATGTCACTTCCGCGATAAGCATTCACCAGATCGCGGACGTCGCTGTTCGAAATCCACCAGATCTGGCGGCCGGCTCCCGACGGGGACCAGCGTCGGCGAGGGTCGCGGCTCCGCTGCAGCATGGCATAGGCATTGCGTAGACTTCTCGGCGATGTTCGGGTCTCGCCCACTGTCGTTTGGCCGTTCGCGCTTGCGCCGCTCGGTCGCTTATCGCTTTGCGCGCCCGTTCGTCGGGGTGGCGGCACTGCTCTTCCTCCTGGCCGATGACGGCATCGGCAGCGACGAGCTTGCGTGCGAGATGGCGGCCTCTCAGCTAGCGCGCTGCTGCCCTGGGCTTCCGATCGAGACGATCTCTTGCGTGCACGGCGGCTGCGACAGCAACCTGCGGCCAGACATCGATGAAGCGCGGGGACAGTGCATCCAAACGCGAAGCTGCGAGGAGCTGAAGAATCAAGGCGCCTGCAACCCGGATCTATGGGAGCTTCATCCCGCCTGCCTCGCGATGGGCACGACGATGCCGACCTGCCAGATCAAAGTCCCGCCATGTCGCTGATGCCGCTTCCTCCTCGCGCTCGTCTGTGGCTGCTCAGTGCGGCGGTGCTGCTCGCGGGGGTCGGCGAAGTCGCCGCAGCCGGTGGCCGACGCGCTCCGGCTCCGGTTGTGGCCCCCCCGCCACCACCGGCCCCGGTCCCGCCGCCTGCGACAGCCAGCTTGCCAACCAGCAGCGCAGCAACAAACCCAGCCAGCAGCGACGAGGCGAGTGCGCTGGCTCCGCCGATCATCGATGTTCCGGTCAGCCCGCGGCGCGCACATTTTTACGGTCGCGTGGCGCTGGGCTTTGCCTATCGCTGGGCCTTTTCGCAGTCGATGCCCGGGGCCAACCTCATCGCCGAGCTCGGGGCGCAGGATCTGCGCT
The DNA here is from genome assembly GCA_035345735.1 of Pseudomonadota bacterium. Lineage (GTDB taxonomy): Bacteria > Myxococcota_A > Polyangia > Palsa-1104 > JAEUJZ01 > JAEUJZ01. The sequence goes on from DAORCZ010000078.1 coordinate 2,214, forward strand.
GGTCGGGTGGCGTCCGCCTGCACATCGAAGCCGGCCAGCTCCTAACCGGGCTGCCGCATCAGGTGGTGCTGATCGGCCCGCAGATCTGGATGAAGATGCACGAGCGCATCCGACTCGGCGTCGGTGTCGATCCCGGCATGCTGCTCATCAGTCGCCGCACCATGCCTGGGCGATCGATGTGGACCGTGGTGCTGGGTGGACACGTGGGGGCCACCGCGGATCTGCTGCGGCTGGGGTCAAGCGGCGCGCTGCACGCGGAGCTCGGCGTCGGTGCCTATGGCCTGACGCAGGCCCCCGGCCCGATCTCGGTGTCGACGCACCTAGGTCTGGGCTATCGCCTGTAGCTTCGGCGCTACTCCGGGATCGACGACAGGAGCTCGTGTAGCTTTTCGCCTTCGCGCTTGTTCGGCAGGTTGCGAGCGATGTCTGAAAGCATGCGACGGGCACGAGTGGCGGCTTCGCGCTCAGCCGCGGTGCGGGGACGCGATCGCGCAAACAGCACGCCGTAGTAGTAGGGCGCGCCAGCGGTGTCTTCTTGAATCATCAGGAACACACCACGCCCCAGCGCCGTCAGACGCGCAACGCCGGTGCACTCGATGCTAGAGCTACTGACCGCGCTGCAGAACGGCACGTTCTGGCAGTTCGCCCAGGGCCAGAAGTAGGGACTGGTGCCGCTCTCGGTGGTGGCTCGCTGAAACTGGGCGCAGGTGTGCGGCAAGCTGGCGTGGCTCTGCGCAAAACAGGTCTTCTGCGTCGCACAGTGAAAGGTCGTCTGGAACCACTGCTTGTACGTCGCGTTGTAGCCGCACGAGGCCGCCAGAGCCAGCTCGGGACCGGTGCCGCCGGGATCACGGGCTTGCGCCAGCAGCGGCTCGACGTCCAGCGGCGTATCCGCGACCAGCTGCAAGCGCAGCTGCGCGGCGTCATAGATGCGCTTGAGCACCTCGATATCGAGCGCGCTCTGCGGACACTTGCCGCTGGCGTCAAAGTCACGACGCATGCGCTCGACGACATCGCTGGCTTCCGGCACCAGCACGCGGTTGCGATCGACGATGGCCGGCGGCCGCATCGCGCGCAAAAGATCGCTGGGATCCTGGCAAGTCCCCAGAGCCAGATAGCGTCCCTTGGGGCAGTCGCGGTGCTGACGCAGGCCGGGCGGCAGCTCGTCATCCAGCCGATCGTAGGACGACGAAGCGTAGGGTGGCGACGGTGGATTGACGAGAAAATCGCCGACCCGCATATAACAGGCCGGGGCCTGACCTTCACCGACGCGCAGGAGGTCCGCGATCTGCACCTCGCGCAGCTTGCGAAAGCCGATCTCGCAGCACTCAGGATGCTTGGTGGAACAGCGCAGGACCGGCGGCAGGATCAGACCGGCGCTCCGCATCGTCCAGCTCTTGCCGTCGGTGCAGCGGACGGTGGCTTCGTTCGCTTGGTGATCGGCGCGGCAGGCCACGGCGGCCGGCTCAGCATCCCCCGACTTTTCATCCGGCGCGGCGCTGACGGTCGGTGCTGGAGTCGCGCTGGGTTCTTTGCTGGGCGCAGGTGACGTCGCAGGGGATGGGGTCATCGTAAGGCTAGGCGTCGGCACAATCGGCTCGGGGACAGCCCCGGCAGAACTCGCGCCATCAGACGACGCGCTCTCCGCAGCCGAGCGTCCATCGCCTGCCAGGCGCAGCGGCGGAAACTCGACGTGATCGCGGGGAATGTTGCGGCCGTGCAGGCGCACCGTCAGCTTGCCGCGCGTGACGACGGCTCGGCCCTCGGCGTAGCTCACCACGCCAAGCAGGCCCAAGACTCCCAAGAGCCAGCCGCCCCCCGCTAGCGCGCTGCGGCGCGAGGCCTGCCCTGCCGACCTAGAGCGACGATAGGCCACCACGCCCCGATCGTATCACTTCGCTCTCTCGCTTGCGGGGACGGCGACGCGACTTTGGGACGCGAACGCGGGCGACCCGGCTCAGAGACGCCAGGCGGATTCGTCAGAGGAGCCCAGGCTGCGTGCTAGACTGCGCCGCAGTGCGCAACGATCCCTGTCGTTCCGTCTCATGCCTCGGTCCAAGGACGCTGCTCTGGGCCGCCTTTTTCCTGCTGCCGGCTTGTCGCTCGTCGGCGCCCAGCCAGCGCGTCGGCCCTCCGCCGAGCGGTCCGTCACCTGCGTCAACTGCGCCGGCTGTGCGGGCACCGTTTGTGCGCAGTGACATCCCGCGCATCGATGTCCACACCCACGTCCTTCTGGGAGCCGCCAGCCGCGCCGCCCGTCTGTTTGACCGCCAGGGCATCGTCCAGGCTATCAACCTCTCTGGCCCGCCCGCTGCCGTCGGACTCGATGACTTTTTGGCCGACAGCGAGATCGCCTACGGTCGCATCACGCCGTTTACCAACCTCGACTGGTCGCTGTGCGAGTCGGCCGGCTACGGCGAGCGCATGACCGCCGACCTTGAGCGCGCCCGGGCTCTGGGGGCTCGCGGCCTGAAGATCCCCAAGATCCTCGGACTCGGCGCCAAGGGCCCGGGGGGCAAGCTGCTCGCCGTCGATGACCCGGGGCTTGATGCGGTATTCGAAAAGGCCGGCGAGCTGGGCATGCCGGTCGCCATCCACAGCGGCGATCCGCAGGCCTTTTGGCTCGCGCCGAATGCCCAGAACGAACGCCTCGAAGAGCTGCAAGCGCATCCCAGCTGGAGCTTCTATGCCCCGCATCAGCGCGGCGAAGTGCCGTCGTGGAACGCGCTATTCGAGGCCTTTGTGCGCCGCGTCGCGCGTCACCCCAAGACGCTCTTTATCGGCGTGCACTTTGGCAACGCGCCGGAAGATCCCGATCTGGTGGCGCAGCTTTTGGATACCTACCCGAACCTGGTCATCGACACGGCAGCACGACTGCCTGCCATCGGCCGACGCGATAGCAACCACTCGCCCGAGCGGATGCGCGCCTTCTTCCTCAAGTATCAGGATCGCGTGCTGTTCGGGACGGACACGGCGGTCGGCCGCACGCCCGATGCACTGATGTTCGGCTCGGGAGGACGCGAACCTCCGACGGAAGCCGACGGCGATCGTTTCTTCGAGGCGACCTGGCGCTACTTCGAGACCACCGACACCGACATTCCCAGCCCAACGCCGATTCAGGGACGCTGGACGATTGCCGGGGTCGGCCTACCGCGCGAAGTTCTCGAGAAGATCTATTACAAGAACGCCGTGCGCCTCTTGGGCCTGTCGCTGCCCAAGACCCCCTTGCCGAAGCCCGAGCCCAAGGTCTACCCCGGCAACCTGCAGGATCTGTAGAGCCCCCGCTAGTTCGCGGGCTTGGCCGGCGCCTTGACCGGCGCGCCCGTCTTCGCCTTAAGCCCCATCGGAGCGGGACTACCACTCGTCACGCCCGCTGCGGGCTCGCCCTTGCGACGCTCGATGGTGACGCGCTTGATGCGCACTTCCTGCATCGGTCGATCCATGCCGTCGCGCGGGACGCGGGCGATGCTCTTGACCAGCGCGACTTCCTTGCACTGACCGAAGATCTGATAGTGCCCACCGGCGCGTCCCCCGTCGTCGAGAGCCGGGGTCGGTCCCTCGGTGATGAAGAACTGCGAGTCGCCGGTGTTGGGTCCGCGGTTGGCCATCGCCATCATGCCGCCCTGACCGAAGCTGTGCGGGACGTTGGTCTCGTCTTGGATGCTGTAGCCGATGTTGCCGCTGCCCCGACCGGTGACATCGCCGCCCTGGATCATGAAGCCGGGGATCACGCGATGAAACACCAGCCCGTCGTAAAACGACGTCTTCTTCCAGTCGCCCGAGATGGGATCGCGAAACGGCCGCAGACCCCGCGCCAGACCGACAAAGTTAGCGACCGTGTTCGGCGCATCCTTCTCGAAGAGCTCACAGGTCAAAGTGCCCATCGTGGTGTCGATCACTGCCGTCAGCACGCCCTGACCGGCGAGGCTGCGCGTGGCCTCCTCAATCGAGAACTTGCCCGACAGGGGATCGCCGCCGGGGAGCGCATAGGCGCCGGCCGACAGGGTGAGCGTCGTCGCTGCAGCGAAGAAGGAAGTTCGCAGGTTCATGATCTTCTGGCTCGCAAGGTTGGGTCTGGGAAAGAGACGGCGGCCCAGGACGGGCCATTCAAAGGCAATCGGCTGATCAACGACGACTACGGCGTGGAGTCGCGGGTCTTGTCGGCCTTCTGTCGCCACTCGCCGCCTACGCCGCCCTGATGGGCCGTCGAAGGAGCGCCGCGCTTCAGCAGGTCCAGCTTGCCGAGGATGGCATCGCCGCGGAAATCGACCGCCGTCGCGTGCTCGCCGGTGTCCATGCGAATGGCGTCGCAGGGACAGGCTTCCACACACAGGCCGCAGACGACGCAGCGCAGCTCATCGATCTCGAAGACCTTGGGGCGTTTCTCGTTCCCGTTGCCCGTCTCTTCCGGGACGATGGTGATGCAGTGCGCCGGGCAGACCGTCGGGCACAGCATGCAGGCGACGCAGCGCACCTCGCCATCTTCGCGATGCATCAGGCGGTGCAGGCCGCGGTTGCGCGGCGGATACTTCACCTTCTGCTCGGGGTATTCGACGGTGACGGTGTACTTGCGGGCGAACAGGTTGGCGAAGAAGTGCTTGGCGGTGACGCCCAGCCCCTTGACCACTTCCGGCAGGTAGATGCGCTGCTCTAGCGAGTCGGGGCGACCGACGACGCGAACCGCAATCGTACCCTTGCGCGGGGCGCCCGCGGCCTGACCCGAGGCGGGAGCAGCCGGCGAGGCGTGATGTTTATCAGCGTGCGATGCAGCCACGAGGAATCCCTCCGATGGGGCCGACTAGTGAGCCGAGCGCCAGAGCACCCAGGCAGCGGTTAGGACGATGTTGAGCAGCGACAGCGGCAGCAGCTGTTTCCAGCCCATGCGCATCAGCTGATCGGGACGGAAGCGCGGCAGCGTCCAGCGAATCAGGAGCTGCAGCCAGCACAGGAACAGGATCTTCAGACCCCAGACCGCGCTGCGCGTCAGCACCACGGCGATGTGCGGCAGCTTGAGGAAGCTGAAGCCGTCTTCGTGCAAGCCCGGTACATGCCAGCCACCCAGGAAGATGGTGGTGACGATGCCGGCCAGGAAGATGGTCTCGATGAACTCGGCCAGGAAGAAGATGCCGAAGCGCATACCCGAGTACTCGACGAAATAGCCGATGAGCTCGGGCTCGCCTTCTGGCAGGTCGAACGGGGCGCGCTTGGTCTCGGCGATGGCCGCCGTCAGAAACAGGATGAAGCCGAGCGGCTGATAGAACAGGCCCCAGTTCAGCGGATTTTCGCCCTGCGCGATCACCATCGCATTCGGTTCCAGCGTGCCGTAGTACAGGAAGGCGCCCATCAGCGACAGGCCCATCGTCACTTCGTACGACATCATCTGCGACGAAGCGCGCAGACCGCCGAGCAGCGACCACTTGTTGTACGACGACCAGCCGGCGAGCGTCGTGCCGTAGACCGCCAGCGAAGCCAGCGCGAAGTAGAACAGCAAGCCGATATCGAGCCGCACCACCTGCAGCGAGATCGTCGCGCGGCAGGCTTCCAGGCTGGAGATGACGTCGGTCATGTGCCCGACGCAGAGGTCGCTACCAAACGGGATGATGGCGAAGGTGATGAGCACCGGCGCAATGGCCATGACCGGAGCCAGGCCATACAGCAAGCGATCGACCTTGGAGGGCACCAAGTCTTCTTTGAACGCCATCTTGATCGCATCGGCGACGAAGTGCGTGATGCCCCACAGGCGCAGCGTCCAGCCCAGGCCGGGGATGGTGACCTCGGCGCGGTTCGGGCCAAGACGATCCTGCATCATGGCCGACTGCCGGCGCTCCGCCCAGGTGGACAGCGAGGCCAGCGGCATGACGAAGGCCAGAAGCAGGAAGACCATCTTCAAGAAGGCCGCGAGGGCGGTGTGTTCGACGAGAAAATCGAGCATGTGTGCGTTACCCCGGAAACCCTAGCCGCGGGAGTTGGCGAAGCGCAGCTGCACCGGCGGCAGCTCGCGGCCCCAATCGACGGACGTAAACGGACCCGCCGAGCCATCGCTTGGCTGGACAGCGGCGGTGAGCTGCAAGAAAGCCTGCCGCGGTGACTTCTGCCAGGCCTCGTTTTCGACCCAGCGCGCCTTCTTGGCGATCAGCGAGACCAGCTCCAAGTGGCTGCGCGCATCACCGGCCGGGCTGACGGCGCGACGGATGCGCTGCACCATGCTCTTGGCATTGGTGAAGGTGCCATCGACCTCGGCAAAGCTGCAGGCCGGTAGCTGTGCGTGAGCTCGCCGGGTCAGCGGCGTGTCATGCACCGCTTGCACCACAAAGGTCTCTAGCGCGTCGAACTTGGGAGCCAGCTCGGTCAGCGTGGCGTCGTCGACCGGCAGATCTTCGCCGACCATCCACAGCGCCTTGAGCGCGCCGCTGCCGAGATCGTTGAGCAGGGCGTTACCATCGCCTGCCCCAGCGCCTGCGAACACCTGCGCGCCGCGGCTGTTGGGGTTCATGTCGGCGTGACGCAGCACCTTGTCAGCACGCTCGGGACGGCTCTTGCGACCGACGACGTAGCGACGAACCGTGGCGCCCAGCGACTCCAGCTTGGCCGCGACCTGCGACAGCCCGAACAGCGCTTCGTTGTCAGCCTGCGCGTTGAACACCAGGCCAATCGTGCCGCCCGCCTGAACCGTGCGACTGAGGCGCTCGGCGGCAAATGCGGTGGCCTTGTCGATGCTCGCCACCTGGGCCGGCAGACCCCGGCCCGAGCCGATGCGCGCGCCGCTCTGGCGACGGTGACGAATCTCTTTGTAGGTGAAGCGACCGTCGTCGCACATCCAGTACTTGTTGACGGCCGGGTTCTCACGCGGGACCAGTCGCCACACCTCGTTCTGGCCGTGGTGCAGCTCGACGTTGCAGCCGGTGGCACAGCCCGGGCAGACCGACGGGACGGTATAGAGCTCCCAGGCGCGCAGCGTGAAGCGGAAGTCTTTGCTGGTCAGCGCACCGACGGGGCAGACGTCGACCGTGTTGAGCGAGTAGGGGTTGTCGAGGCGCTGCCCGGGAGCGACGGTGAGCTGCTCACGATCGCCGCGCCAGGCCATCTCTAGCTGATGTACGCCGCCGACCTCGTCACAGACGCGGACGCAGCGCGTGCACAGGATGCAGCGCTCGGCATCGAGCACAATGTGCGGCCCGATGTCGGCCATCTTCGGCTTGTGGACCTTGTCGAACTCGGTGCGCGAGCCTTTGTGATCCCAGTCGTCGTACAGCTTCTGCAGCGTGCACTCGCCGGCCTTGTCGCAGATCGGACAATCCACGGGATGGTTGACGAGCGTGAACTCCAGCATCTGCTGGCGGGCCAGCACGACGCGTGGGCTGTTCGTCACCACTTCCATCTTGTCGGCGACCGGGGTGTAGCAGGAGGGCACCAGCTTGGGCTGCCCCACCACTTCCACCAAGCACTGACGGCAGACAGCCGGCGAGCTCAGGCCGGGGTGATAGCAGAAGTAGCTGACGTCGACCCCGTGCTGCAGGCACGCATCAAGAACATTGGTCCCCTTTTTGACCTGGACCTCGCGGCCGTCGACTTTGATCGTGACCAAGTCGACAGCGGCGGGAGCGGCCTGGGCACTCGCTGCCGGAGCAGCGGGGCTGCCCTGGATATCGCGCAGTGCCTCGGCAATCGCCGGCTTGGTGGTGGGGTTGTTCCTCAAGTCCTGGGACATCGGATTCTCTGGCTCCGTCAGCGGTCGCACTCGCCGCCGATCATGTTGATCATGCCGAAGGTCGGGATGATGTCAGCGACACCACCACCGATGATGAGCCTGGGCACGGATTGCATCAGGATGAAGCAAGGCGAGCGCACATGGCAGCGATAAGGACGCCCAGTGCCGTCGGACACCAGGTAGAAGCCCAGCTCGCCATTGCCGCCTTCGGTGTAGCAGTAGGCTTCGCCGGCGGGAATCTTTACCCCGTCGACGATCTGCTTGAAGTGGCCGATCATGCCCTCGATGGTGTTGTAGACCTGACTCTTGGGCGGGAGCGAGATGCGGGGATCGTCGAGCTTGAAGGGGCCGGGGCGGATCTGATCGAGCGCTTGCTCCAAGATGCGCATCGACTGACGAATCTCTTCCATGCGCACGGCGAAGCGATCGTAGTTATCCCCCGTCGAGCCGACCGGCACATCGAAGTCGAAGCGGTCGTACACCAGATAGGGGTGATCCTTGCGCACGTCGTAGGGCACGCCCGTCGAGCGCAGGCAGGGACCGGTCCAGCCGTAGGCGATGGCTTCTTCGGCACTGATGACGGCGACGCCATCCATGCGGTCGCGGAAGATGCGGTTCTTCACCAGCAGCTTCTCGACATCGACCAGCGTCTCGCGGCACTTCGCCAGCACGTCACGCAGGCGGGCCGAGAAATCCGGCGTCAGGTCGGCCGCGACGCCACCGATGCGGACGTACGAATGCGTCAGACGAGCCCCGGTGAGCTCTTCCAGAAGCTCCCACAGCCACTCGCGGCACTTGATCATCCACAGGAAGGGCGTAAACGCGCCGACTTCCATGCCCGACGCGCCCGCGCAGGTCAGGTGATCGGTGATGCGCGAGATCTCGCCGACGATGACACGGATGTACTGCGCGCGCTCGGGGATCTGGTCGGTGATGTCGAGCAGCTTTTCGGCCGCCATGGCAAAGCCGACGTTGTTGAGCAGCGGCGAGACGTAGTTCAGGCGGTCGGTGTAGGGGAAGACCTGGGTGTACGTCGCGTACTCGGCTTCTTTCTCGAAGCAGCGATGCAGATAACCGACTTGCACGTCGGCCTCTTTCACCGTCTCACCATCCACGGTGAGGATGATGCGCACGGTACCGTGCATCGCGGGGTGCGACGGGCCCATGTTGATGGTCATGGGCTCGGTGGGCAGCGGAGCATCGTCGTCGGCATCTTCGTGATGCGGATCGGCGAAACCCACCGGAAGCTGGGGACGCGAACGTAGCTCGCGCGCCGCGCCACTTACGATCTCGTCGGGCGTCGGCATGCCAAAGACCATCTTCTTAGGTCCTGGCTGCCCGGAGGCGGGCTGGTTCGGATTCGGTGTTGGAGAGTGGGCCATCGGGGTCACTTACTCCATCGTGTAGTCGCGGCGAATGAGCGGCTGCCGCTTCTCTTTGGGGTAGTCCTTGCGCAGCGGATGGCCGATGAACTCTTCGTACATCAGCACGCGACGCAGGTCGGGATGGCCGGTGAACTTGATGCCGTACATGTCCCAGACCTCGCGCTCCATCCAGTTGGCGGTTGGCCACAGCGGCAGCACCGACGGGACCTCGGGATTCGGCCCCTCTTCGACGTAGGCCACCGGGGTCTTGATGCGCAAGCGCGACCCGCTCTGCATCGAGCGCAGGTGATACACGACCTCAAAACGCGGCTCGCGTCCGAGGAAATCGACAGCGGTGAGATCAACGAGGTAGTCATAGCCCAGGCTGCCCTTCAGCCAGCGCATGACGTCGAGCAGGTTTTCCCCACGCACCACTGCCGTATCGTCGCCGCACTTGCTGTGCGAAGACACGATGGCGCTGGGAAACTGCGCTAAAAGCTTGTCTAGATCGGCCTTGCTCATGTTGGCTTCTTTCGGGCAACCACCCGAGGCTGTGCGAACCGATGTGGGCCCGATAGCGGGCCCGAGTTGCGACCCTGGTTACGAGATGATGGGCAGGTGGCCGGGCTGCGGCGGACGGGGAGTCACCCACTCGCCGCCGTGCTTCTCACCACGATCCCGCTTCTGCACCCAGGTCGTGCCGTCCTGAATCTTCTTCTGTAAGAGGATCAGCCCGTCGAGGACCTGCTCGGGGCGCGGCGGACAGCCGGGGATGTACACATCGACCGGGACGATCTGATCGCAGCCCGGCACGGTGTTGTAGTTCTGATAGAAGCCCCCCGTCGACGCGCAGACGCCAAAGGCGACGACGTACTTCGGCTCGGCCATCTGCACCCAGATGCGGTGCAGGGCGGGCGCTTGCTTCTCGGTAATCGTGCCGACGACGAACAGCAGGTCGGCCTGACGAGGCGAGAAGCGAGGAAACTCGGCGCCGAAACGAGCGATGTCGTATTTCGAGGCCGCCGTCGCCATGTACTCCATGCCGCAGCACGCCGTGACGAACGGGTAGCTAAACAGAGAGTATTTGCGCGCCCAGTTGAGCGCACTCTCGAGCGTAGTTGTGTAGTTTTCTGCCATGGCGGTCCTTAGCCCCAGCCGATGGCGCGCTTACGCCAGACATAGGCGAGCGCAACGACTAGGGTGCCGATGAAGACCAACATTTCGACGAAGCCGAAGACGGTCACTGTGCCGAGGCACTGCGTGCCGGCCACCGTCCCCAGACACGAGAGCTTGCGATACAACGCGGCCCACGGGTACAGAAACGCTGACTCGATGTCGAAGATCAGGAACAGGATGGCCACCTGATAGAACTTCACCGAGAAGCGGACGCGCGGACTGCCGATGGGATCGGAGCCGCACTCGAACGGTGAGAGCTTCTCGGGATCAGGCCGTTTGGGTCCTAAGAAGACCGCCAGGGCCATGAAAAAACACGAGAAGCCGATGCCAAACAGGATGGCGACGAGAGAGGGGGCGTAGTCGACGGACATCGTTGCTCTGGAACCTCGCTTGCTCCGCGGCGAATATAAATGGGTCGGCGGAGAGGAGTCAAACGCAATTCTTTGCGTCGCAAAACCGCCCCAGCCCCCCCTTCCGCACGCCCCAAAGCCGAGCCGCCTAATTGTGCAGATCGCCGCAACATTCCGACGCTCAGCGAGCACGGACCGGTGACTGGCCGATCTCCGCGAGGCACTGATCTGATCTGTTCTGTGAGCGGCTGACCGCAATGCCCGCCCGGTCGCCGCGCGGGTTCCCCTACCCCAGCCGGTGTGGCGCGACATGGGGACTGGCGTCCCCAGGCCTGTAGACGCCAGCGGGATCCTGACATTGGCCCGACCATGACCCGGCTAACGTATGGGAATTATTTGCGTGCCTCGCAGCCGGCGAGCGCCCGGGGTCTCCAAGTCATGGCACGGTTCTTGAAGTACATGCCTCTGGCACTGCGTGTCACCAGCCCGGGGGGGAGACTGCAGCGCAAGCGGGGATAGGCAGCAGTTGCCGTTCCCTATATCGACGAAATGGCAACGAACCTGAACTAAGTACGCGTTTTCTGGGCATATCTAACGATTTACAAATTTTGCTTTTCGTGCGATATTAGTCTTGCTGTTGTGTGTGATTGTTTGAAGATGGGCTGTAGGCATTGAATTTCATTGTAGTCGTGAGTCTGCAGCCTGGAACTATCACTCGTTAAGTTTGGGGGGGAGCGATGAAACCTGTACGTGTCGCGTGGACTCTGGCCTCGCTGGCTAGCGGTGGGGTGGCGGTGGCCGCACTGAGTCTGCTCTCAGGCTGCTTGCCGGATGCGCCGCGCGCTCCGACTCCGCCGGCCATGCAAGAGACCGTCACATCGACGGATGCGCTGACCGCCCGACAGATGTTCGACAAGCAGGTCAAGCCGCTCTTGTCGGCGACTTGTGGCGCTTGCCACAGCCTGGAAGTGGGCGTCGGGCCCGGCTTCCTACGCTCGGTCTCGGCGTCGAGCTACGACCCCTATCCGGTCATCACCGGCTGGACCAACTTCATCGTGACCGAGCCCGAGCTGAGCGCCCTTCTGACCAAGGGCCAGCACGAAGGCCCGGCGATGACGATGAGCCAGTACGACACGACGCTCACCTGGCTGCTGAAAGAAAAGACCGAGCGGGAGGCCGTCACGGTCACCCCGTTCCAGCAGCAGCTACCGCCGTTCTCCATCACCATGACGACGGGAACAACCCCGGTCTACAACCAGATCCAGCTCGACAAGATCGACCCAGCGTTTGTCGGTGCCTACCTGCAGTTCATTGCCAAGCCGCTCAACGCGACGACGGGCACTGGGCTTGAGATCAGCGACCTGCGCTTCTTCAATCGCAAGCCCGGCGCGGTAGCGAACGAGCAGCGCTCGATCCACTTCAAGAACCCGCTATTCGTCCTCTGGCGAGCCGGCGTCCCGTACCCCGATCCGGCGCAGAGCTTCTATGGCTTTGAGCGCACCATCAAGCTGAACCAGGACGACGCCGGCCAGCCCGGCAAGGGCGTGCTGATCATCCCCGGCATCCTCGTCCTCGATCAGTACCGCACCGGTTACTCGCTGAGCGTGGTCTTCGACCAGATCGATCTCGTGAAGCCGATCCTCGGCGGCGATCCCTGCACGGCGGGCCAGCTGGCCTACTTCAGCGCCACGTTCCCGCGCTACCTCGGCGCCAAGACCGGCATGACGGCCTCTAGCTGCGCCAAAGCGACGTGTCACGACGCGGTGACTCGCATCGCTGAAATCGATATGTCCCCGACGCTGACCACTGGCTCGGATCTCTCGACCCTGTGCGAGCAGCTCAAGTTCTACAACAGCCTTGGCGTCATGGTTCGGAACACGGATCCGAACGGTGTGGTTGGTCATCCGTTCAAGTGGACAACGGCCTCGGATCGCTGCGGAGTGCTGATGGGTGAAAATCCCTGCTTTGATAATTTCAAGAACAAACTCGATATGTGGAAAGCAACCCAGTAAGGAATTTCCCTCACATGAGGAGCTATCTTATGAAGCAAACGCATGTTACAAAGACCCTGCTGGCTCTGGGGTTTGGTGTCGCGGTAAGTGCCTGTGGCAATACCGGAACCAGCGACGAGAACGCCGGCACTCCCATGAACTTTCAACACGTCGGCGGCACCACGACCTACGACCCGGCTGCTGCCGGCCTGCCCTACTCGGCGGGCTCGACGGCACTGTCTGATCGCACCGTCGATTACACGCTGGCCCTGCGCACCGCCTCGCTGAAGCTGCGCGGCAACCTGCCCACGCTCGAAGAGCAGCAGAAGCTGAAGGCCGCCATCGCCACTGGCGTTGGCGACGACGTCCAGCGTCTCTACGAGACGATGGTCAGCGACATGATCAACTCCCCCACCTTCGCCACCGAGTTCAAGCGCCAGATGTTCCACGTTCAGAGCTAGCGCGACAAAAACCCAACGATTTCCGGCCC
>DAORCZ010000079.1:0-15267 GCA_035345735.1 Pseudomonadota bacterium
CGCTACATCGATCACGGACAGACCGAGTCGGGTCTGCCCTACCTGGCGATGGAGTGGCTGCAAGGAGAAGACCTGTCGGTGCGGCTGCGGCGCGGGCCACTGACCATCCGTCAGAGCGTCGAGCTGGTGGAGCGCATTACCGCTGCCCTGGCGGTTGCGCATGACCGCGGCATCGTCCACCGCGACATCAAGCCCAACAACCTGTTCTTGCGCGGTGGTCAGCTGGAAGGAGTCACCCTGCTCGACTTCGGCGTCGCGCGGCACGGCATCACCGGCCGCATGATGACGCAGACCGGGACGGTGGTCGGCACGCCCGAGTACATGTCCCCCGAGCAAGCCCGCGCTCGTCGCGATATCACGCCCGCCGCCGACATCTTTTCGCTGGGCTGCGTGCTGTACGAGTGTCTAACCGGGCAGCCGCCGTTTCTCGGTGAGCATGTGGCTTCGCTGCTGGGGCGCATCCTGTTTGAAGAAGCGCCTCGTCTGAGCACCGCCTGGAAGAATGTCTCGCCGCAGCTCGACGAGCTCGTGCGCACCATGCTCAATCGCGAGCCCAAGCTGCGCCCCCAAAACGCCACCGCGCTGCGTCGGGCGCTGCAAGAGATCCCGCCCTGCGAAGATGAGGTCTCGGTCACGCCTCTGCCGGTTTCCACGACCGGCATCACGGAAGAAGAGCAACAGCTCGTCAGCGTGGTCATGGCCGCGGATCCATCGCCGGTTCCCGAGGCGCCGGCTCCCGAGGCGCTGGCTACCATCGAGGGGGTGCCGCAGTCGGCAGTGGCGCTGGATCGCACGACGCTGCTCGGTCGCTTGCTGAACTTTCAAGCGCAGGCCGAGTGGCTGGCTGATGGCTCGCTCTGTGCTTCGCTTCGCGGCTTCCACAGTGCGCGCGATTTGGCGGTAGCGGCAGCCCGCGTCGCTCTCGTGGTCCGCGAACACTGGCCGAACGCGATCGTCACGGTGTGCACCGGGCAAAGCATTGTGCGCGAGCGCTTCCTGATCGGGGATGCGATCGATCGCGCCGTGAAGATGATCCGACGCCAGCAGTCGCGTGCGGCTGCTACCGACCGGGCCAGGGCGACCGACGATGTGCGCGGCATCTACGTGGACGATCTGTCTGCGGAGCTGCTCTTGTGGCGCTTTACCATCCACGAAGGCCCCGATGGCCGCACCCTGATCAGCGAGACCGCCATCAGCGACGAAACGCGGCCGCTGCTAGGCAAGCCCACACCCTGCTTGGGACGTGAGCAAGATCTGGCGGTCATCGACCTTGCGCTGGCCACGACGCTGGAGCAGCACAGCCCGCAGGCGGTCTTGATTACCGCTCTATCGGGCATCGGTAAGTCCCGCTTGCGGCACGAGTTTTTTCGTCGCCAGGAGCTGCGTGGGCAGTCACTTACGGTGCTGCTGGGGCGCGGCGATCCCCTGACCATTGGCTCGCCCTACGGCGCGCTCTCGCAGGCCCTGCGACAGAGCTGTGGTCTTTCGGCCAGCGATACCGGCGAAGCGGCTCGGGCCACCCTGCAGGGGCACGTCGCCTCCGTGCTGCGCTTCGAGGATGGCGGCATTCCCGGGCACGCCGCCGCTTCGCTGCGCCGGGTCAGCGCCTTCCTGGGCGAACTCGTGGGCCTGCGCTTTCCCGATGAGCACAGCGTGCAGCTACGCGTCGCTCGCAGCGACCCCAAGATCATGAGCGATCAGGTCGCCCAGGCTCTGCTTGACTACCTGGGAGCGATTGCCCAGCCCAAGCCGCTGGTCATTGTGCTGGAAGACGTGCAGTGGGTGGATGCGCAGAGCCTCAAGCTTGTCGAGGTCGCGCTGCGTGAGCTACGCCAGCCACTCTTGGTCCTGGCGGTGGGGCGCCCCGAGGTGCGTGAGGCCTATCCACAGCTGTGGGCCGGCTGCGTGCAAGAGCTCCGGCTTTCAGGGCTGGGGCGTCGGGCGGCCGAGCGCCTAGTGCGCCAGATCTTGGGGCCAACCTGCCCAGCCGCCGTGATCAACCAGATTGTCAACCAAGCAGACGGCAATGCGCTGTATCTCGAAGAGCTGATCCGCGCCTCCTCGGCCGGCAAGCTTGACGTGCTGCCCGAGACGATCTTGGCGATGCTGCAGGCTCGTCTGCAGGGCGTCGATAGCACGGCGCGTCGCATCCTGCGCTCGGCGAGCGTGTTCGGCGAGGTCTTCTGGTACGGCGCTGTGCAGCAGCTTCAGACCCTGCCGCTATCCGACTCCGAGCTGGAGCGGCATCTGCAGACACTGATCGAGGCCGAGCTTGTCGTCGCACACCGCGAGAGCCGTTGGGTCGGCGAGCGGGAGTATGCCTTCCGTCATGTGCTGATCCGAGACGCTGCCTACGGCCTGTTGACCCTCGAAGATCGGGTGAACGGACACCTGCTGGCCGCGCGCTACTTGGAGCGGGTGGGCGAGTCTGATCCGATGGTCCTCGCCGAGCATCTTCGTCTGGGCGGCCAGCCGGCCTCTGCCGTCACCTATTACGCGCAGGCTGCCGACCAGGCCCTGTCAGGCAACGATCTGCAGGCGACCCTCGATCGCGTCGAGCTGGGCAAAGGCTGTGGCGCGAGCCAAGAGGCGCTGGGTACCCTGAGCGCGCTCGCTTGCACGGCCCACTTCTGGCGGGATGATTTTCAGTCCGCCTACCCAGCTGGCTGCGAGGCCCTGCAGCTTCTGCCGCGGGGTAGCCGACGGTGGATGCAGGCGCTGGGCAACATGCTGACCTTCACCAGCCTGATGGGCAAGCAGGATCACTTCCGCTCGCTGGTGGGCGAGTTCAGCGTGGTCTCTCCCTCGGCAGATGCGCTCGGCGCGTATGTCGAAGCGGGTTCGCTGCTCGTCAGCATGTTCAGCTTTGGCGGGCTGCGCGATGCCGCCCAGGGCTTCATCGGCCTCGTCGAGGCGGCAGCCGATGCGGCGATCAAGACCGATCCGCTCAGTCGCAGCTGGTGGCTGCAGGCCTGCGGAATCTTCCGGCTCATGCTGGGGGATAAGCCGCAGCTCGCGATGCAGCTGACCCGCGATGGCCTGCAGGCTGCCCGCGACGCCGGCTCGCGCCGCATTCAGGTGCTGATCAGCGCCTTCTTGGGCATGAGCCTGGCCTGCAGTGGCGACCACGCCAGCGCTGAGAGCGTGCTGCGCGACAACCTGCACCAAGCGCAGCGCTTGGCCGAGCCGCTCTCCATCTCGCACGCCAAGGTCTGGCTGGCCATGGCCCTGTGCGAGCGTCGCGACGCCGCGGTATTCCCCGAGGCAGAGAAGCTGGCTGGCGAGGTCCTTGCGACCCCGGGGGCCAATGCCTTCTACGTGTTGGCTTGCCAGTATGTGCGCGCGGCCAGCGCGGTCGGCCGGGGAGACTTCGCTATCGCCTCGGCGGCCTTTGCGGCCGGCGCTGCCTTGCATCCCTATCTGCCTATCTTGCACGGTCTGGCTCTGGCGACGCAGCTTGCCGCCCTGCGGCAGAGCGGTCAGCTCAGCGAAGCGCAGCCGATCTTGGATACCGCCAGGGCGCTGTATGCCCGCCTGCAGCCGATGGGCTTTGCCGACCGGACCATGGCCCGCGAGCTGGCGCTCTGGCCCTCTCCGACGTCGCCGCCAGTCGCAGCGCAGGGCTAGGAGCCTTTGTAGGTAGCGCAATCTCTGTGCGTGACGCCTCGGCAGGAAGCGATTATTCTTACGCCTATCCTCGATGCGTCCCCGCGCTCCTCTCGCTCCATCTGCTCGTCCCGCTGCCGTGCTGCTTGGCCTGTCGCTGCTGTTCAGCACGGTGCTGGGCGAGGCGCTGGCTCAGACGTCAGTACCCGAGCCGATCTTGTTTCTTGGCATCCAGCGCAGCAACAACACCGATCGCGTCGGCAGTGATCTGGTTCGCGAGTACCTCGCCGATCGTGGCGAGCTCCTGCTTAAGAACGTCCAGTTGGCCGAGGTGGATCGCCGCTGTCGCCGTCAGCAGTGCCTAAGTGACCTTGCGGCAGCCAAGGGGGCGGTGCTGGTGCTCTCGGGCGATGTCTCCAGCACCGGGCCGACGCGGAACCTGCGAGTCCAGGTGCGGATCTTCGATCAGCGACGTCGCGGAACGCCTGATGCGATCGCTGAGATCGAAAACCTCTGCATCGACTGTGACGAGACCAAGCTCGGCATCATGCTGACCGGCAGCACCAGCGAGCTCTTGACGCAGTACCGTCAGTTCGCGGTCAGCTCGCCGCCTCCGGCCTTGGCCCAGACCCCCGGCCCCACTGCCACCCCCGGTCAGGCGGCCGCAGCCCCGTCGTCGTCGCCGGTTGCCCAGCCAGCGGAGTCGGCTTGGCCGGCCTGGATGCCAAGACCGGCGCCTGCCAGCGCACCGGCTGCGGTCCCGCCGCCACCGACTCAGGCACCGACTCAGGCACCGACTCAGGCGCCACCCCCCGCAGCGTCGCCGCCGCCGGCCGTTGCATATCCGCCGCCGCCGCCTGTCACCCGGCCCCCTATTCCGTATGCCGTCCCCCAGGCCGCCGTGGCCCCGCCCTACCCCCAGGCGGAGTCGGGCTATCAGGCGCCCCCGGTCGCCGTCCGCCAGGCGCCGCCCCCGGTTCCTCCCTCGCCCGTTCCACCATCCCCGGTGCCGCTCGTCGAGCCAGTCCGGCCTACTGCGCCTACCTCAGCGCGCAAGCCGCTCTCCCCGGTGCGCAAAGGCATCGCGGCAGTATTTGGCATCTTGGGGTTTGGATCGCTGATTACCGCGGCGGTGATGCATGGCCTGGATCGGCGCTTGACGCCCGATCTGTCCATCAACTCGATGGGCACGGCCTGCCAGATGCCTGAGAACAGCGGCCGTAGCTGTGTCCTTTCAACCGTCGGGGTGTATGCGCCGACGTATGCCGTTGGGGCCCTCCTCGTGGGCGGCATGATCCTGACCCTGACCATCCCCGAAAGTAAGCCGCGCCCGCTCAGCGAGCCGCTGATTCCGTAGGTCGGGGGCCCGGGGGTTCTGGCCAGACCAGACGAAGGCAGAGCGGGGGCCTAGCGCTTGGCTGTGGCTCCTTCCTCCGTCGGAGGCTGCCCTTGCCGTTGTCGGCTCTGGACGTCGATCAAGGCGTCGTAGATCGCGAGGAGCATTCATGATATTCTTGCCTCGTGACCAAAGAGCGCGACCTAGAGTGGCGGCTAGTCGCAACGAAAGGGCGAGAGAGCTGCCGCTGGCAAACGGCGGATAACAGCGCCTGGATCGCGCTCACGCTGGGAGCCTCGGGAGACATCACCAAGGTCGTGGTGACTGCCTCGGATGGCCGCTCGGAAGTGGTCGATGGCTACGAGCTGGGACTCAACGTCGCCCGTCGCTGGCGGGCTGAGTGGAAGGGGGGCGAGTCGCCGCGCTCAAGCAACTCGGGACCTTGGCTGCCGCCGCTGCCTGGACGTGCCCCGGAGGGCTATAGCGAAGACCCCACGCCGCCCTCGTATCCCCCAGACAGCATGCCGCAGCGCTCAACGGTCCCGCCGGTGGTGGACGCTGCACGTGGCTCGACACCACTCTCACCGACGGGTCGCACACGTAACTCATCGCCTCCCGATAGCTCGCTGATCTCGGCGCATCCATCGCGTCCGGGAGACTCGCCACAGAGTCGGGCTTCGCAGTCGATGCCGCCGGGAAAACCGACGCCGGGTGCGGGGCCGCTGGGTCCAAGCGCGAGTCACTCGTCGGAGGAGCGCGTGACCGGTGGCGATCGCTCCTGGCCACCCCGCAGCACAAGTGGCACGGGGTCGAGCAGCCGCTCGGTGAATCGTTCGGCCCAGGAAGTCCAGGCCGAGACCAGCGGCAGCGAGCACAGCCCGCGCCCAGGCAAGCCCAAGCCCTAGGCGCAGGGCCTCGCGGCGCTAGCGCAGATCGCGCAGCTCAAGGCTGGGACTTAGCTCCTCCGAGAGCCCCAGCGCACGGCTCGGTGGAGTTGCCGCGGGTGCCGATTCGAAGGTTAGCGGCGCGCTGGCTCGCACCACTTCGACATCGCTGGCCCGCACCAGCGCCAGGCGGTGATTCCACGAGATCTCGTAGTACAGCGTGTCGTCGTAGACCAGGCGATGCGACGAGGCCGCAAGCGTGTCGGCGTAGACCTTGGCCCAGTAGTAGTCGGCGGTCACCGGACCCTTGGCGACGTAGCGTTGGCCCACCGGCATGTCGTAGATCTTCTCTAGCTTCTGCGGCACGGTCGGCGAGGGATAGGCCGCGTCAGCGGGATAGCCGCCGCCATAGACGGGGATCGAGGTCGGGGCTGGCATGCCTGCACTCTTCGGCGTGATGACGATCTCGGCGCGGGCGGGGACGCCGGTGGCGGTGCGGCCGGGGTTTTTGAACCACGCTTTCACGCCGCTGAAGTAGATGGCATCCCAGTCGCCCTTGCGCTCGGCGCGATAGAAGTAGCGGCCGGTGCCGAGCTTGTTGCCCCAGTTGAACATGCGGTCTCCGGGCGTCGAGGGGAAGTAGGGATTGCTGATCAGGGCCGCGGTATCCGACGGGCTCTCGCGCAGGTAGACAAAATTGCTGGGCTGCGGCGGTACGGCACGACAGTCGGGCGGACTGCCCGGGGGCACATCGAAGCAGTGCGACAGCGGCGGCTGATTGTTGGCGTAGTCGGGATGGAGCGCGATGACCGCAGCGTCCGGTCCGCGGTCGGGGCGATCCCAGTCGTGGATCGGCGTCTCGCCGTCCCCCGCTCGCACCATGCGCATGAAGCGATCCCAGTCCCAGTACGGTCCGGGATCCCAGTGCATCTGCGGCTGTCGGGCTTGCGTCAGGCCCGGGACTTCGTCGTGGCCGAAGATGTGCTCGCGATCGAGCGGCACGTGATAGCGACGAGCCAGGTGCCGCACCAGCGCGGCGGACGAGGCATACAGCGCATCGGTAAACCAAGCGTGCCCTTCTGCCGAGAACGCCTCGTGCTCGATACCGACGGAGTGCATGTTGTAGAACCAGTTGCCGGCGTGCCACGCCACGTGCTTGGGCGAGATGAACTTGGTCACTAGGCCGTCGCGCGAACGGACCAAGTAGTGCGCCGAGGCCGAGCGGCTGGGATCGGTAAAGATGCGCACCGTCCCCTCGTAGCTGACCTCGGTGGTGTGGATGACGATGAAGCGGATGTCTTGGCCATCGCGGGGGCGGTTGGCGAGGTCGTAGTTGCCATAGGACCCCGTGGTGCGATCGCGCAGGGCGTAGGCGGCGGGCACCTCTTCGCAGACGACGCCGGGGTCGGATGGGCAGTCTGGATCCACGAAGCCGTGCAGCTCAGAGGATCCGCTGGCAAGCTCTGGCCCCTGACAGCCCTCCGACGGCAGAGCCAGGAACGCAAGGAGCGCGACGAGACCTCGTCGGGGAAGCCCCTGATGGCTCAGCCTTCCGGCACCCCCCCCCCGGCGAGCAGGGAACCGTGCCCGTTCGGCGAGGACAGGAGCCCCCGCTCGTCGAACCACGGCCTCTTGTGCTGGTCGATATTGGGAGCTCCGCTCGGCAGGGTCTTCGTTCGCTGCGATCGTCATCGGCGTACCTCGCTTCTACGGCCTGTTTCGGGTCTGCCTGGCCTGTCCATTTGTGGGCAAAAGCCGAGGAAAAACCGTCTGCGGTCGTAGCACGAAGATGTGATACTGTCTGCTCTATGCGTTCTGCTAGCCTGCTGCTCTATCTGTCCCTCAGCGCTCCGACGGCTCTAGCGGGGTCTTCGGCGGCAGCCGCTCCGGCCGCACCGGCGCGACCCGCGGTCAGGGGAGGGGGGGCGGCAGCCCGGCCCGCAGCACGACCCGCAGCCCGGCCGCCCACTGCGGTTCGTCCGGCCGGCGCCGCGCCAGGGCCCCTTGGCCCCGCCGAGCCAGCCGGTCCGTATCCCAACTACCTAGAGATGCATGCGCGGACGCGAGGCTTTCAGCTGGGTCGTCCCCAGAAGGCGCTGCCGACGCCGGATGGCAAGTCGGTGCTGTTCCTGCGCGCCGCCGCCGAGTCGCCTGAGCTCCGTCTGTTCGAGTTCGACGTCGAGAGTGGGCGCAGTCGCGAAGTCCTGGCTCCGGCGCAGCTCTTGGGAGGCGGCAGTGAGCGCCTCTCCCCCGAGGAGCTTGCGCGTCGCGAGCGCATGCGTCAGAGCCTGCGCGGCTTCACCAGCTTCGAGCTGTCCCCCGACGGGAGCTTTGTGCTGATTCCCTTTTCGGGACGGCTCTACGTCTTTGCGCGCCAGAACGGCGAGGCGGGTGAGCTGCGTCCGCTGCCCGATAACGCCGCCCGGCCCGCCACCAGCAGCGATAGTCCGCCGCCGGCTCCCGATTTTGAGCCGATTCACGACCCGCACCTCTCCCCCGACGGCAAGCTTGTGGCCTATGTCCGCGGTCGCGATCTGTATGTGCTCGATGTCGCCTCGCGTCGCGAGCGCCGCCTGACCAAGAGCAGCCACAGCCAGATCACCTACGGCCAAGCCGAGTTCGTCGCGCAGGAAGAGCTGCATCGCTTTACTGGCCACTTTTGGTCCCCCGACAGTCAGTACCTGGCTTTCACCGAGGTGGACAATCGTCCCGTCGAGACGCTTTACGTAGGCGATGCGCTGCGTCCGGATCTGCCGCCGCAGGCCATGCGCTATCCGCGGGCGGGCAGCGACAACGCCAGCGTTCGGCTCGCCGTCGTCCCGGCCCAGGCCAGTCCCGGCACCGCCGCAACCTGGGTCGAGTGGCCACGCGAGCGCTATCCCTATCTGGCCAGCGTGGTTTGGCAGGCTGGGGCGCCGCTGTTTCTGACCTTGCTCAGTCGCGACCAGCACGATGTCGAGCTGCATGCCGTACCCAGCCTGAACTTGGGCAAGGATGCCAGCAGCGGCGCGGCCCGGCCCCCGGCTGGCGGCAGCCTCAAGACCGAGCGCCTGCTGGGTGAGCACGACGATGCCTGGGTCAACATCAGCCAGGACGTCCCGCGGGCCCTACCCGACGGTTCGGGCTTCCTGTGGCAGAGCGAGCGCAACGGCGGTCCCGAGCTGGAGCTGCGCGATCTGCGCGGTCAGCTCCTGCGAGTGCTCGTGCCGCGCGAGTACGGCTTTCGCAAGATCGTCGATGTCGATCTCATCGAGACCTCAAGCGGGCCGGTCGGCTGGCTGACCTACGCCGCCTCGCCCGAGCCGGCCGAGCAGCACCTGTTTCGCATGCCGCTCCTCGGGGGCGCGCCGGTGCAGCTGACCAAGGAGCCGGGCTATCACCTGGGCCAGTTTGGCGGCGGCCTGCCGGCGGGGCCCGGGGGCGCTGGCAAAGGTCACAGCGTCTACGTCCGCCAGTCCTTTGCCATAAACGGCTGGCCGCGCATGTTCGTCCATCGCATCCCGCCAGGCGGACAGGGACAGGCCCAGGACATGACCGCTGGCGAGCTACCCAGCGTCGCTGTCGAGCCGCCGTTTATGCCGCGCGTTGAGCTCGTGCAGTTGGGCACGCAGGCCTTCCGCGCGGCTATCGTCCGGCCGCGCAACTTTGTGCGTGGTCGCAAGTACCCCGTCCTCGTCGATGTCTACGGCGGGCCGCACCACACCCACGTCATGTCGATGGCCAGCCGCTATCTCCTCGACCAGTGGCTGGCGGATCACGGCTTCATCGTCTTTCTGACCGATGGTCGTGGTACGCCCTTCCGCGGCAGCTCTTGGGAACGGGCGATCAGCGGCAACTTCGGCGACATCCCGCTTGAGGATCAGGTCGAGTCGCTGCGCCTCGCCGGCCAGCGCTTCCCCGAGCTCGACACCAAGCGGGTTGGCATCTTCGGCTGGTCGTTCGGCGGCTATATGGCTGCGCTCGCCGTGCTGCGTCGTCCCGATGTCTACTCGGTGGGCGTCGCCGGGGCGCCGGTCGTCGACTGGCACGACTACGACACCTGCTACACCGAGCGCTACCTCGGCCTGCCGCAGCAGAACCGTGAAGGCTACGAAAAATCGTCGCTTTTGACCTACGCCAAGGAGCTGAAGAAACCGCTCCTTCTGATCCATGGCACCGCCGATGACAACGTGCTGTTTGTGCACAGCCTGAAGCTGTCGTCCGCACTATTCAAGGCCGGCAAAGCGCATGAGCTACTGCCGCTGACCGGGCTCACCCACATGGTGCCCGACCCCGTCGTCACCGAGCGCATGTGGACCCGCATCCTGACCTTCCTGGCAAGTGGCCTGGGGGTCACCCTCCCGGGGAGCGGGCCGACCCGTCCGCCAGCGACACCCGGGGCGCTTGGGGCGCGGCGACCGGTGAGTGCCGTCAATCGCCCCCACTAGCCGCCTGCGCGGTCCCGCCTAGGGGACGCAGCTCGGACCATCCTTGCGCCACTCAAGCTGCGTTCCAGCGAGGGTGAAGGTCGGCAGCTGTCCCCGTAGGGCGTCGTCCAGATCGCCGGAGGCGACGAGATCTTTGAGCACGTCGTGATCGATGGGGCGCATGCGCAGGCGCAATGCGATGCGGTCCACGGCGCGCGTCGGCAAGCGATAGCTGCGGCGCACCGCGTGGAAGTATCGCGGGTCCGAGCGATCCGAGGTGACGGCAGCCGGCAGGAGCTCGCTCTCGATGCGCGCGACATCCCAGAACATGTGTGCTTCTTTGCCGGCCGTCGTGTAGACGCGATCGCGGAGCAGCCAGAGGTTCGGGTCGCTCATAGCGGAATCAACCACGGCCTGCCCCTCGGGAACCCCGCCGCTTTGGAACACCAGACCGCCGGCGTTGAAGGCAGACAGCTCGACCCACGCCCGGCGATCGTGCGCGGCGCCGCTTGGAAAGCTGTGACCGGCGCCGGCATTGTCGAGCGTGACCTCGGCCACCAGACCTGCGCCATCGGGCGTCACGCAGAGCTTGGCGGCGACCGCGGTATCGAGGTCGCGCTGCACCGCCTGACGCTGAGCCGTCCGTTCAGGGAAGGGCGAGAGCGCCAGGTCCACCCCCGGCATGCTGTGGTCATGCAGCGTGCGCGTCGGCGCGTTGAGCACGGCCGCGATCGGGGCCTCGCGACCCGGCATATGACACTGCCCGCAGGTGAGGCCCGGCTTGAGCTGGCCGTTGCCAAACACGCTCGCCTGCCACTCGACATACGATCGCTCAAGCGGCACCGAGAGGGGCGCTGGCGTGACGACATCATGGCAGCTGCCGCACAGCTGAGCTGAGTCGTGGCCCGTCCGATCATGCAGCGGCGAAGCCGCCGAGCGATGGCTCAGTGCTCGCAACGGCTCGCCATAGGCCCCGCGCATCGTCGAGTCCTGCGCCAAGAGCAAGGGGTTATTGTGGCTGCCCTGCACCTCGGTCACCTGATGGCAGAAGTAGCACGTGACCCCCCGCAGCGGAGACGGCAGGCTCGACAAGTTGAGGCCATCCCGGGTGGCTCCCATCTGTACCGCAACGGGGGCATGGCAGCGCACGCAGAAGTCACCGAGCGCACCGCCCGTCTCGCGCTGCCCGCGGGCGTTCATCGCCTGGAAGACCGGATCTTCGCTGGCGTAGGCGTGCATGCTGCCCGACCACTGCTGATAGTGCTGCGGGTGGCAGCTCTGGCAGACTGCCGGATCCATGAGCTCTTGTGACGACAGCGGCGGGGGATCGCCACAGCCGGTCGCCCAGCCCAGCAAGCACAGGAGAGACAGCCGAGCAGCCAAGCGGATGAAGTGCCGAGGGGGGAGCAGCGGCAAGCGGTTCATGTCGTCAGCGAAACGCAGGCCAGAGGCCCAGTCAAGCCTGCGTCAAAGAAAGACTCCCTTGACAGGTGGGGGGGATCTATGGCGGACTTCGGGGCTCTCAAAGAGGCGCAATCATGGAAGTCGGCACGCTCACTGTAAAGCTTCGTTCCAACATCGGCTCTGGCTTCGCCAAGAAGACGCGGCGCGTCGGGTCGATTCCCGCCATCTGCTACGGCGGTGGCAAGGATCCGTTGGCCCTGCAAGTTGTCCCCGCTGATCTGCAGAAGTCGCTCGACCCCAAGAAGGGTCGCAACACGCTGCTGCGGCTGAACGTCGAGGGCACCAAGGACCAGCTGACCGTGCTGGTGAAGGACGCACAGCGCCACCCGCTGCGCGGCGACCTGGTGCATGTCGACTTCCTGCGCGTGCAGCTGGACAAGCCGGTCAAGGCGACGGTGCCGCTGCACCTCGTGGGCAAGGCCGAAGGCGTCAAGGCCGGTGGCCAGATGCACCAGGTCTATCGCACAATCGACCTGCTCTGCCTCCCTGACAAAATTCCGACGCACATCGATCTCGATGTCACGGCGCTGAACATCGGTCAGTCGATTCACGTCGCTGATCTGAAGCTGCCCGATGGCGTCAAGCCTGCTCTCCCCGGTACCGTGACGCTGTGCGTGGTCACTGCCATCAAGGAAGAGAAAGAGAAGACGGCGACGGCAGACGGCGCAGCCGCGGACGGCGCAGCCGCGGCTGCGGCCGGCGACAAGGCGGCGGCTTCGGCCAAGACCCCGGCCCCGGCGGCCAAGGGTGGTGGCGACAAGGCCGCGGCTGCCAAGCCGGCTGCTGGCGGCAAGAAGTAGCCGGGCTCGTCAGGCACTGGATGGCGGCGTAGTCCTCGCCTACTGGTTCAGATGCAGGGAGCAGGGCAGGGATGGACGCAGGGTGGCTAGTCGTTGGCCTGGGCAATCCGGGCAGCGACTATGCCGGCAATCGCCACAACGTCGGCTTTATGGTGGTCGACGAGCTTGCCCGCCGTTGGGGGGCAGGCCCGGGCGCTTTTCGTGGCAAGTTCGGCAGCGAGCTTTTGTCGCTGGACTACCGCGGACGGCGCATCCACCTGCAGAAACCGCAGGAGTACATGAACGTCTCTGGCGGTCCAGTGCAGCGGGCGATGGCGTTTTTTCGCATCGTCCCGGCGCAGGTTCTCGTCATCCACGACGAGATCGATCTGCCCTTTCTGCGTCTGCAGGTCAAAGCCGGCGGGGGGCATGGTGGGCACAACGGTCTGCGGTCGATCTCGCAGGCTGTTGGGTCTGACTACCTGCGCTTGCGCTTTGGCGTTGGTCGTCCCGAGCATCCCCAGGCCCGCAGCGACTCGCGAGAGCGGGTAAGCGGCCATGTCCTTGGCGACTTCGGCCGCGCCGAGCAGAGCGAGCTAGGCCCCGGGCTTGAGCGCGCCTGTGAGGCCGTCGAGATGATCCTGGAAAAAGGCATCACCCCGGCGATGAACGAGTACAACCGCGAGCGCAAGCCTGCGACCAAAGCCCCAGGCTCATAGCCTGCCTGCGGCCCCTCCGGGCAATCAGCAGATAAGCGCTCAAAGTCGTTGCAATCCCCCCCCGCAATTGAGTAGAAGAAGGGTTCCTCGGCGCCACACGACGCCGATGGAGTGACATAAACCCGTGTTCCTCGCTCCCAACACCGTTTGGGGGCTCTATCAGCCAGGAGGAGACCACACATGGCGACGTCGATGCGCGACGAGCCGGGAACGCAGAGAGAGTACGAGACGATTTTCATTCTGCGTCCCGAAACGAACCAAGAAGGCATTACCCAGGTCAACACGCGAGTCCGCGGTATCATCGATGGCTTGGGGGGCCGCCCCCTCAAGCTCGATAACTGGGGCAAGCGCAAGCTGGCCTATGAGATCAAGAAGCAGCTCAAGGGCATTTATATGTACTGGCGCTTCTTGGGCTCGACGGGTCTCGTCGAGGAGATCGAGCGCAACCTGCGCATGATCGACTCGGTGATCCGCTACTACACCGTCAAGGTTGACGAAGACGTTCTGCCCGACACGCGGCCGGTGGGTGTCGACGACGAGAGCTTTGCCAAGGCTGCCAGCACGGTACCCGATGAAGAAGAGCTGGTCACCGGCGCTGCTCGCTTCCGCGAGGAAGAAGACGACGACGACGAGTTTGATCCCGATCTGGAAGAAGAGCGGCTGGCCGTCGCTGAAAAGGGTGAGGAATAAACTATGTCGACCGATTACGAGGACAACGACAGGGGCGGGCGCGGCGGCCGCGGTGGCGCCGGCGACAAGGACGGCCGCAAGGGGCAGGGTGGTCCGGGTGGTGCACGCAAGCGTGGCTTTTCGCGCCGCAAGGTGTGCCGCTTCTGCGCCGACCAGACGCTGGGTATCGACTACAAAGACCCGCAGCTGCTCAAGTACTTCATTACTGACCGCGGCAAGATCATCCCGCGACGCATCTCTGGCAACTGCGCCAAGCACCAGCGCAAGGTGGCGCTCGCCGTGCGTCGCTCGCGCATGATCGCGCTGATGCCCTACACCGTGATGGGCGACTAGGAGATCACGATGCGGATCATCTTGCGAGAAGAAATCCAGAATCTCGGGAAGGGGGGCGACGTGGTCTCGGTCAAGCCGGGCTACGGTCGCAACTTCCTGATTCCGCAGGGCCTGGCCGTGCTGGCGACTGAGCGCAACGTGCGTCAGGTCGAGCACCACAAGAAGGTCATCGCCGCCCGCAATGCCAAGCTGCAGAAGGACGCGCAGGCCGTGGCCGACAAGCTGTCTTCGCTGCACGTGCGCATCGAGCGGCAGACTGGCGAGGGCGGCAAGCTCTACGGCTCGATCAGCACCCGTGACGTCGAAGAGGCGGTGCGGGCGCTTGGGGTCACGATTGACCGCAAGAAGCTGGTCATCGAAAACCCCATCAAGAGCACGGGCGACTATACCGTCGAGCTCAAGCTCGGTCAGAACGTGGTCGCCAAGATCAAGCTGACCGTCGCCGAAGCCAAGTCCGCCTCGTAACCCTCCCCCGACTCTCCGCTCGCCCTCCGCTTTCCCCAATCCCTGCTAGGCCAACACCCCGTCCTTCGCTCCTAAGCGTGGACGGGGTCTTCGCTTGCTGCCAGTGTGCGCTGATTACAGCGCCAGAGCAGCGCGGAACAAGAGCTCGTGCTCGGCTGTGCGATAAAACGGGTACGTCGGCTGCATCAGCGCGCCGGCGGGCGGGAAGCGCACGCTGCCCTGGATGACCGGCATGTTGCCGTCGAGGTAATTCACAAAGTAGTTCGCCGAGAAGCGGACGTGTCGCGTCAGCCAGAGGTTCACGGCAGCGCCGAACGAATCAACCGAGACGTGTCCGAGGATCGCGCGCTGCTCTTCGCTGAGCATCAGGCCTTCCTGCGGTAGCTCGTCATGCTCGACGAACATGCGCTCGTAGCGAGCACTGACGTAGAGGCCGATGGGGAAGGGTTCTTTGCCCTTGCGATAGCCTGCCCAGCGCTGGGGAAGTTCTTGCCCCGGCGTTGGCAGAATCGTCGGTGAGCCCAGAATCCAGTACCACATCTGCAGGTAGAACGAGGTGCCGCGCCGGTTGATATTGGCCGACAG